>JAFPKH010000070.1:0-2976 GCA_017424825.1 Treponema sp.
GCACCGGGGGAGTTATGAAAGTATATTTCCATCTTTGCCTTGAAGAATTCACGAACTCCTACGTGGTCGTAAACGATGATCCGAACGTAATGAAAGCCATCGTAATCGATCCCGGGAAAATTTCAAACGAGCTGATTTCTCAGATTGAAAAGGAACATTACAAGCTGAGTGCCGTACTCATAACTCACAATCATGCGCATCATGTAAGGGGTCTTTCAACGCTCACGAAAATCTATTCGCCGCAGATTTACACAGCCGACTACGAAATTGAAGGATGCCGCGCAAACCTTATCCGTGGTGACGGCAAGCTGAACATCGCAGGCCTTGAAGTCGAATATTCTTCATTGCCGGGACATTCGACGGACAGCATGATTTTCAAAATCGGAAACCTGATTTTCACAGGGGATGCCATAACCGCAGGTTCAATCGGAGACACATCGGGAACTTATTTCAGGAAAATGCTCTGCTCGAACATTGAGAAAAAAATCTACTCACAGTGCGAAGAGCTGATTCTGCTTCCTGGACACGGGCCGCCGTCAACTGTGGCAGCGGAAAAATATTTCAACATGGACACGTCAAAGGACAAAAAATTCATCGGCTGACGATTCAGGAACAACGGACAACGGATCAATTTTTTGAAATCAGATAATTTCTTCCGCCCCAGTATCCCCAGCGTTCAGAAACATATCCGCACAGAAGATTTGATGCCGTGACAAAATCGCTGCATCTGGTCTTCTGCATGTATGCGCATTGGGAAGGCTTTTTTTCGGCAATCGTAGACCACGTGCTGATTTTCATAAAATTTTTTCCGGTGTTTTCAGGAGACTGCTGGAGCATGTATGCCATGAATTCGTTCCTCATGAGATATCCGCTTTTGGTGTCATAATCAAGGCTTTCATACGAAGAAAAATACGACTTCAAAAAACCGACCGCAGTTGAGCTTGTCTTTTCATAAATAGAATCCGCGAATTTTCTGAAATCTGGATCGATAAAATAAATTCCATGCCAAGCTTCGTGCGCCATGAGCTGATACCTTAGTTCCGTCCACGATTCCTTTGACATTGAAATCACAGCGCCCTTTCCCGGAAGATAATTTCCGTTTCCGCCGTCAACTATGATTCCGTTTTTGACAAGGATTTTTCTGAGAAGGATTTCTTCTTTGTTCAGCCGGATTTTTTTCTTTTCAGCCTGAGTGAAAAAATCAGCAAGGTCGTCGGCTTTGTAGTCATGCGCGTTGTAGCTTTTTTTCGTCTCAATAAAATCATCACCGACGAATTTTCCCCTGTAGCCGTCCTTTTCGACATAATATGCAAGTCGGGTCATGAATCTATTCTGGATCCTGTACGAAGCAAAATCAAATACAAGCACGTCCGGAAACTGCTCCCATCTGAAAAGCTCGTAATCTTTTGTCCTCCATGCTGATTTCGGCCAAAGGATGATCATTCCGACATCGGAGACAAAAGGCTCGTCAACAAATTCTCCGTCAGAGCAAAGATTTTCCTCATTTGCGGTCATAAAAACAGATTCAACGAGAGAGGCGTTTTCCGTAAACTCCATCAACGAAAATCCGTTTTTTGCGGCTGAAGTCTGGATCGTAAAAAGATTCTGCGAAGGTGAGCGGCGTACTATATAATTTTCATCACCGTATTTAAATCCGAGCCTTCCCATTCCGTTTTCGACAGGCACATCAGAAACAGATCTGAGCTTGATTTCAACTTTGGGCATGACGGTACCGGGAGCGTTTTTTTCGGAGAAGATTTTTTTTGCGCTTGAAAAATCTGCTGAAAGAAACGAAGAATCTGCCCTGCCGCCATCACACCCGAAAGCAAGAACAGGAACGTCCGAAGATATATCCCATCCGATTTTTGCAGGAACGACATCCACGTTTTCCACATGAAAAGATTTTTCACCAAAGACATAGAAGCCCTTCACGTTGCCGGATGATTTTGAAAAGCACATGGAGATTTTTACTTCGGAAGATTTCATGAGCGAAAAATTGAACGACACATAGGGGCGTATGTTCACCGAAAGAGGGAATCCTTTTCCATTCCGTTCGCCGGAATCATAAATGAAACCGAACCTGACTGTCCTATAAAAAAAATTTTTTTCGCCGTCATCAAAAACCGTAAGTTCAAGAGCCGCACCTTCATTGCTCCTGATTTTTTCTCCGATCGATTTTCTCTGCTCTTCAGTAAAAAAATAAAAATATGTTTCCTGATTTTCATGAGCGGAAGTTTCGTTTTCAAGCTCTGTTTCCGCACTGATTTTCACGGCAGATTTTTTTCCGCTGAATGAAACCGCAATCAAAGCCGAAATCAAAACCCAGCTTATGACGCTGAACAATTTGAATGCGATTTTTTTTACCCTAGCATCCAGCATGAAAAACAAAAACTCCTGCCATGAGTTGACCTACACTTTTTATTGATTTTGCGCTACATTAGAAAAATGCAGACAAAAGCTCTTATTCCGCACCGGGACATTATACTGAAAATTTCCCGATGCTCAAAAAAAATCATAATGGATTTCAACAAAGACAATTCCCCGGAATTCAAGGCATTTCCGGTTTTTCCGTTCTGGGTGGTTTCAGAAAATCTGCCGGATGATATGTCCAGGGTTTCCATCTGCCGGCCTGTTTTTGACGGAACTGATTTTTATTTTCCAGTTGACATAGGCTCCGCTCAATCAGAAAGCCAGGATGCAGATTTCAAAATCATATTTGCCAGAATCAGAAAAAGCGGATGCGGCTCAAATTCCCCGGATGCAGGCAGCCTTTTGACAAACTGCGGCATGACGTTTCCGATGAGCGTACCATGCTATAAAACCGGCACGGCTCTGATCGAAAACAACAGCTGGAAACTCTTCGATGAAAAATGGCACAAGGCGTCAGAATAACGGGAGGCTATTTCATCACCTTTTCACCGCGGTCCATTGCAGTGAGGCCGGACTTCAAAAGCTCAAGGATTCCATAAGGCTCAA
>JAFPKH010000071.1:0-2580 GCA_017424825.1 Treponema sp.
AATTGTTGATTCCCGCTGCGTTATTGCTTTCCTGCTTTTTTATTGGATGTGCTACAACCGAAAAAACGGTCGATACAAACAAAACTTCCTATGAAGCTGAAAAAAATCCGGGCGTAGAAACTGAGAAAAAATCTGAATCTACGGGAACAAAAGAAAAAGCTCCTGAAACAAAACCGGCAGAAACAAAACAAACGGAAACAAAGCAAGCTGAAACCAAGCCGGCTGAAACAAAACAAACGGAAACAAAGCAAGCTGAAACCAAGCCAGCTGAAACGAAACAACCGGCACAAACCGAGAAAAAACAGGAAGAGCCTAAAAAGGAACCAGAAAAACAGCCGGAAGTAAAATCTGAAAACACAACGGCTCCAACAGCAGAACAAACACCGGCCGATTACGGCATAAAAGACGTAGGTTCTTTGGATGCGGCTTGCAGAACGGCAAAATTCTCGTTCCAGGCTCCAAGTACTTTTGCAGTCTATAAGCCGTCAAAGTACAGGGCTGCACCGGATTCAAGAATAGAAATCGTGTATATGGATTCAAAAAAGGATGAGCTTACTGTCGTAAAAGGCGCAGGAAATCTTGACGTAAGCACAGATGAAACTTCTTATAACGACATTCAGTTTGTAAATTATGCCGGAATAAGAATAATGCTGAAAGGCAAGGGTGAAGAAAAATTCAACGTAGCGACATGGATCAGCGGAGATTATTCATATTCCGTGGAAACAAGCGTCGCATTCCCGAAAGAAGTTATTTTTGCCTTGGTTCAGGAACTTTATTAAACCGATTCGGATTTTTAATTTAGAATGTCATTTCAGTCGCGGGATTGGAATGGCATTTTTTTATGGAGGATGACTCATGGAATATCACGTCAGCAAAAACGGTTCGGATGAAAATTGTGGCTCTATTGATTTTCCGTTTTTGACGATTCAGCATGCCGCAGATTTGGCCCGTGCGGGTGACAGCGTTATTGTCCACGAGGGTGAGTACCGGGAGCAAGTCAATCCGAAAAATGGCGGAAAAGAGTTTGCGCGGATTTTATACCGGGCTTTTGATGGTGACAGGGTTGTAATCAAGGGTTCGGAAAAAATCGATTCGTGGGAAAAAACGAGCGGCGGCGTTTGGAAAGCTGTTTTGCCGGATTCTTTTTTTGGTGATTTCAATCCCTTTGTTGAAAAACTTTCCGGTGACTGGCTTGAGCGTCCGAATGATTATCCGCTCCACCTTGGAAACGTGTATCTCAATGGAAAATGTTTTTACGAAGTTCCGTCTCTTGAGCAAGTGAAAAATCCCAAGCCGAAAAGCGAATGTAAATTTTGGACTTGGGACGAGGGGCGCGACCGTCATATTGATGATGTTGATTCGACTCTTTTTGTCTGGTTTACTGAGCATGACGAAAAATCAAAATCTACCGTAATTTATGCGAATTTCCAAAACCATAATCCGAACGAAGAGCTTTGCGAAATCAACGTGCGTAAATGCTGCTTTTTTCCGGAGAAAACCGGCGTTGACTATATCACCGTAAGCGGATTTGAAATGGCTCAGGCAGCCTGTCAATGGGCACCACCTACGGCAATGCAGTACGGACTTTTGGGAACACACTGGAGCAAGGGTTGGATTATCGAAAACAACATAATCCACGACGCAAAATGCAGCGGAATCAGTCTGGGAAAAGAAATTACGACCGGGCACAACGATTTTTCCAACGGTAAATTGAAGCCGGGCTATCAGTATCAGATGGAAGCTGTTTTTAAGGCCAGGCACATCGGTTGGAGCAAAGAAAGAATCGGCGGACATATCGTGCGCGGAAACAAAATCTATGACTGCGGGCAAAACGGAATTGTCGGGCATTTGGGATGCGTCTTCAGTCAGATTTACGGAAACGAGATTTTCAACATTGCGACACGCTATGAATTTTTCGGCTATGAGATTGCTGGAATCAAGCTCCATGCGGCAATCGACGTGCAGATCAGGAACAATTATATCCACGACTGTACCCTTGGAACTTGGCTTGATTGGGAGGCACAGGGAACAAGGCTCAGCGCGAACGTCTATGACAAAAACCGCCGCGATTTGATGATTGAAGTTTCTCATGGACCGTGCCTTGTGGACAACAATATTTTTACTTCGGATTATGGCCTGAACAACGGTGCTCAGGGAAATGCCTACATCCACAATCTTTGGTGCGGATTCATCGACAAATACCCGGTGATTGACAGGACGACCCCATACCATCTGCCGCATTCCACGGAGATTTTGGGTACAGCTTTCATTTATGGCGATGATGACAGATGGTTCGGAAACATTTTTGTCGGAAAGAAAAAGGGTGACAGATTTTATACCGAAGTCCAGGACGGAAAGCTTGGTTACGGAACTTCTGTTTACAACGGCTGTCCCTCTGATTTTGCCGGATACATGGAGCGGATTGAATCTGTTGAAGGCGACCACCAGCGGTATTTCCAGATCAAGCAGCCTGCGTATATTGATTGCAACGCATATTTCAACGGAGCAAAAAATTTTGACCGTGAAAATAAATGTTTTGTGACGGACGAAAATCCAAACGTGAAAATCGAAACCGAAAAT
>JAFPKH010000072.1:0-3167 GCA_017424825.1 Treponema sp.
CATCTCTTGTTTTTGGCACTTGTCCTCCACAACCAGTATTGAAAAAACTGTAAAAACATATTTTATCTTGAAGCCATGTGATTTAGATTAACGCAGAATAAAGACACTACAGTACATTTAAACCTGTTAGCAGTCGGATAAACCACAGTCAGACAAAGCACTATATAAATCTGTAAAACTATGGTATATTATAGAAGATAAATTTTTACCGGGATATATGCTTATGTGGTCATCATTTGATTGTTTTGAAAAAGAATTTCCTGCTTTGGCTAAACTGGGAAAGTTGGCGGAATCATATTGCTATTCCGATCCAAACGGTGCGCTGTATAAAATTCGCAAAATCGGGGAGACAATAACCACCCTTGTATATGAATACGATTCGCTTCCTGTTCCTACTGGAAATATCAGCGACATTCCTCAGGTAACCCGAATAAACACTTTGTATGACAGCCGCATCATTAATGGTCTGCTTGCAAAATCCTTTACCAGATTGCGCAAGATTGGAAACGAAGCGGTCCATGAAGATTTGGATTCTTCCGTTTTGGTTGAAGAACTTCTGCCGATTTCTTACAGCCTTTGTTTTTGGTTTGCGGAAACTTACGGAACAAAAGAAAACGTTGCGAACAGGGAATATGTTCTGCCGAAAAATCTTGCTCCTGTTGCAAAGAAAAAAGTCATAATAAAAATAAAGAGACCGCAGGAATTTACGGCTGAACAAAAGAAAGAAGATGACTCCGAGAACAAGCTGATTGAGATTGCAAAAGAGACTGCCGCATCCGCTCCGAAGATTAAAATTGAACTTCGCCGGAACCGTTCATTTAAGGCCAACCGGGCACGTCCGCTTACGGAGGCAGAAACACGTGATCTTATTGACGAGCAGTTGCGCGCTGTCGGTTGGGAAGCGGATTCCAAAACGCTTAATGCAAAAACAAACGGAACCCGTCCGCAAAAAGGCCATAACATGGCGATTGCCGAGTGGCAGACCGATTCCAAAATATACAATCACGGTTATGCGGATTACGCTCTGTTTATCGGTGAAAGACTTGTCGGAGTGATAGAAGCGAAGGCGGAACACAAGGATATTCCATGCGTGATAGACGGTCAGTGCAAGGAATATGCAAGCCTGATAAAAAATGAAGACGAGCATTTTGTCATGGGCAGATGGGGAATCAACAGGGAATACAAAGTTCCGTTTGCATTTGCGACGAATGGCAGACCGTATCTGAAACAGCTTGAAACGAAATCTGGAATATGGTTCATTGATTTCAGAAATCCGACAAAAGCTCCGCGTGCATTGCAGGGTTGGATGAGTCCGAATGGAATTGATGAGCTTCTTGAATGTGAAGAAACAAACGGCTCCCAGACTTTTACAAAAATTGACGACGATGATTTTTTGCGGAACAAAGACGGATTGAATCTTCGCGAATACCAGATACAGGCGGTTCATGCGGTGGACAAAGCCCTTGCTGAAGGCAAAAAGCAAATGCTCATTGCAATGGCGACGGGAACAGGAAAAACAAGGACGTTTCTTGCATTGATTTATCGTTTCTTAAAATCAAAAAGTTTTAAGAGAATCCTTTTGCTTGTTGACCGAAATTCCCTTGGCAAGCAGGCATTCGATGTTTTCAGCGAAGTTAAGCTTGATCAGTTGCAGCCGCTTACGGATATTTACAATATTAAAAATCTTGATGAGCGGATTATCGACAGGGAAACAAAACTTCAAATCTCTACGGTTCAGGGAATGGTTCAGCGCATTTTGTACAATGACGGAGAACGCATGCCTTCCGTTTCAGATTTCGACCTTGTGATTATCGACGAAGCGCACCGCGGATATATTCTGGACAAGGAAATGTCGGAAGAGGAAATCTTGTTCCGTGACCAGATGGATTATCAAAGCAAGTACCGCAACATCATAGAATATTTTGATGCCGTGAAAATTGGATTTACCGCAACCCCCGCGCTTCAGACAAGCAATATTTTTGGCGAACCGATTTTTACATATTCTTACAAGCAGGCAGTTTACGAAGGCTATCTTTGCGACCACGATGTTCCTTACGTTTTGTCCACTGAAAAATCACGCGGCGGCATTCATTTTAATGCAGGGCAGATTGTTCCCAAATATGATCCCGATACAAAAGAAATCGTAAACGAAGCTGTTCTGCCGGATGAGCTTGATTATGACGTTGAAAAATTCAACGATCAAATCGTAGTGCCTGATTTTAACAGAAAAGTTTTTGAAGAGCTTACGGAAAAATATCTTGTTCTTGATTCACCGGACATTTTTGGAAAGACACTTGTTTTTGCCGTGAATGATGCTCATGCGGATACAATCGTTGACATTCTGAAGCACATTTGCGAAAAAAAAGGAATTCCGGAAAATGCGGTGATGAAAATAACGGGTGCATCCGGTGGCGGCAATCAAAAGAAAATAGAAGATTTGATTAAGGCGTTTAAAAATGAAACTTACCCGAGCGTAGTTGTTACCGTTGATTTGCTTACGACAGGAATCGACGTTCCTTCAATCACGAACCTTGTGTTCATGCGTTGCGTAAAATCGCGCATTCTTTTTCAGCAGATGATGGGCCGCGCAACCCGTCTCTGCAAGGAAATCAACAAGGAAAAATTCAACATATTTGATCCGGTCGGAATTTATGATGCGTTGAAAGATGTAATCAACATGAAGCCTGTCGTGCAGCAGCCGAAAATCAAAATGACCGAATTGATTGACTCGATGAAAGAAACGACGGAGCCTCGCGTCATTCTGTATCAAGTGAATCAGCTTGTGGCAAAACTCCAGCGCAAAAAGAACAATCTTACGGAAAATGCCGTTTCTGATTTCAAGGTGATGACCGGAGAAACAATAGATTCTTATATAAACAAAATAGAAGAACTTTCTCCGCGTGAAGCCGCCTCTCAAATTATAAAGGATCAAAAAGCATTTGAAATGATTCAGGACGACAAGGCTGCCGCACGCAAATTAATTATTGACGACACGGCCGACGGAAATGTGCAGGTAAAGCGTGGTTATGGCAAGCACAATCTTGAACGGCCGCAGGATTATCTTGAAGAGTTTACGGACTATATACAGAACAATCGCGAAAAAATCACCGCACTGAATATCGTCTGTACAAAACCTGAAAGCCTTACCCGTGATGCACTTAAAACAC
>JAFPKH010000073.1:0-3453 GCA_017424825.1 Treponema sp.
AGGCAAGTTGACTTCGGAAGAGCCTGAATTATATTGTGAGACGGTGGAAGGCACTCTTAAAATCGGAGAATCAAGTTTTTCTTTAGAAATCGGGTCCTCAGAACCCGGAGGGATAGCAGTCGATATAAATGATGATCTTGATGAAACGGCAGTCGTCAAGGCTTTTGTGAGCATTCTCAAAAAAGCAAAAGAATATTCCGACACGGACGAAGCGGACTGGACTTTCTGCGGATTCAAGACACAGCCCTCTTTCTTTAAATTGTACGGCTCAAATCCTGCAATCGCTGAATTCGATGAACTTAGTGACGATGGCTGGATTAAAAAAGGTAAGGCTGTTCCGCCGACAAACACAGACAGTTCAGTAGTTAAAACAGTTGTTGTAAATGATGCTGATGAAGACGGCTGTCCTGTTTTTGATGATGATTTCGACTTTTACGACCTTAACGACGCGGCGGTTGTTTTTGGCGATAATATTAAAAAATTGAGCTATGGCTGTTATGAAGATGAAGAAGGAATTTCTTGTTCAGAGATAAAATCCGTTCGATTTAGCAAAAATCTTGAGACAATCGAAGAGTTTGCTTTTAGTTGCTGCTGTAACCTTGAAGAAATCATCTACGACGGCACTATGGAAGAATGGAAAAACTTAGATGTGGATGACCATGCGTTTTGTTCGGAAGCTGACAGTTATCCGTTCGAGTATGTTCCCGCTGATGTAATCAAGTGTTCTGATGGCGAAATCCCGATTGACAAGAGTGATGAAGGCGAGTTCGAGGATGAAGGCTGGTAATCATGCCAGACGGTAAGAAGAAAAAAGCCATGCCGCCGTTCTATGACTTGATTAGTCCGAAACAGGCGGAGGCTTGGCTTTCCCGCAATACTGGTAATCGACCGCTCAATGAATCTCTTGTCGCTGAATACGCACGAAAAATGGAAAGTGGCGAGTGGAAGGAAAAGGGAGGTGCTCCTATTTGGGTTACTGAAGATGGGGAGCTGGTCAACGGTCAGCACAGGCTTTCTGCGGTGATTCGCGTGGGGCATCCCGTACTTCTGAAAGTGCAGATTCGCGAGAAACCTCCTGTTTCTTGGCAGGAGTGGCATAATCGGAGAAAAGATTTAAAAAGGAAAAACTGACGTTTGCAGAGTTTTAAGGAAACAAACAAAGGACACCTTCTGAACGGCCAGCACAGGCTTACGGCAATAGTTCAGTGCGGAAAGATCATCAGGATGCGTGTACGGCGGTTTAGAAAGGAAGATTGAGATTAATTTTGGATATATCAAGACCACCTGAATCCTCGGTTTAGATTCCATTTTTTTTGAACTTTCCGCCAAATTCCAATATATTACAATAGGATAAAATCCAGGAGATTATTGAGAAATTCCTAAAGAAGATTGTTGATGGAGGAACAAAAATGAATCCAACGGAGAATAAAATCACTTTCTTTTCGCACGAGGATTTCCTCTCTTTCATCGGAACCTACGGGAGCGAGCGTTACGGAAAGGACAAAAATAATTTTTCATTCGACTGGTTCTGCCTTCCGAACGACGAGATGCTAGAACATGGCTTTGGGGAAGGAAAGTTGTCCCTTATTAACGGCGATGAAAATTCAATCAGTTTTATGACAAAATGGAGACCTGCCATCATACTCTTTAACCGGATGTGTGATTTGGGAATCAACTTCAGATTCTATTCACGCGGAAAAAACAACGAAGGCTTTGAGGGGTTTGTAAAGGACAAACGCTACTATATGTCAAAGATTTTTGATGAGGCGGAGGAGTATGCTGAGGAAGTTGTAATAGACGGTAAAAAACAATTTGTGTGGCAGGAAAAAAGGAAGCGACTCACAGTCGAAAAAGCAAAACTCCACACCACTCTAAAGAAAGGCACAGGCGAGTACGGATCCATCTCGAAATTTGAGGACGGGTGCATAGAAGTGTGTACGGCAGAGATTCTTCCCGATGAGACATTGCCGTCAGAAGAAGTGATTACCAGCTACAAAAACATTGGTGAGCTTATAGACGACGGGTGGGCAATCGACATGTTTGATTCAAGCCTGGTTCATGATTTGAATCCTGAGGAAAAAGAAAAATTCGCCGCTATTTTTTTGTAATCAGGGGGAGGTAATATATTGTCTGAGGTTCGTAAAAAAAATGAAATGTGAGAATGATAGTTAAATTTTGTTCATAAAATGTGATATACTTTGGTTGTGGCTGTGGAAAGAGAGATAAAACGGAAAATTGACAAATTCCTCATGGAGTGGAAACTATCTGAGAATCACCTTCCTTTGATTGTAAGGGGAGCAAGGCAGATAGGAAAAACTTATTCCATAAGGAATAAAATAACTTTTGATTCGCAAAAAGATTTCGATTTAATTAAAGAGATTATTGAAAAAGAATTTGAAGATTATACCCCTGAATATTTAGTCAACAGATTTTTTCAATCTGTCAGCATGATTAGTTATGAAAAAAAGTCTATTTCCTTCATGGATAAAGCTAATGCATCAAGATCACAAAAAATTAAAAAAATGCCAATCGGTTTGTTTTCGCTTATTCGGAACCTCAAATTTGATTTTATTTCAAAAGATGAAGATGGAAGAGGGGTTGCTGGTCATGCAGAAAACGGACATGTTTTCATTACAAAAGATTTTTGCAAGGAAGGAGCGTTAGAATTTGATAATTCCTTCCTGTCAGAAAAACTAAAAAAGATAAACGAAAAGCCGGGGCTGATATTCTTCAAAATGCGGAAAAATAACGGAGATTGTGCGCTTGTATCGGCATTTGAGGAAAATCGCATAAAGCTGAACATAGCTGAAATCAAAATTACTGATACCCCTCACTGCATACCTGCATATATTTATCCTTCTGAAAATATCGTGACCGAATATTCAAGTATCGAAAGTTTGCTTTCCGCTGGCTGGAATTATAATGGTTATATTGATTTAGACGCTGTGAATCCTCAACTTGCAGAATTCCTAAAAGACCCGGGGATGCGTGAGAAAATAAAAACGATAGTTTCTCAGTTACCAAGTAGGGAACAAAAAGCCGCAAAATACCGCTATGGATTTGATGGTATCGAGGTTACAAATGAGGATGATGGTTTTGATTCATGGTGGGAGATGATGCCGGAAAGAATTGTAGAATGGAACATGCAGCTTGATAAAAAAGTTTTACGATCCCTGCGGAAAGCCAATGGCCTACGCAAATATATAGGAGGACCTAAATGACAAAGTTTCCAAATAGAATTGCAGCTATTCAGATGGATCACATTGGCAATTTTATAGATGTGCTTGATATTGAATCTGCAAAAGCTTTTGAAGGTGAAGAAGAAGACTTTTTGGTGACTACAATTGAAGAAGCAATTCAATATAAAAAAGAGCATCCGCATAAAGGATTTTTTGTGTATAATGATCCAGAGGTTGAGAAGTTCCTGAAAGAAAACGGCGCACTTTAAGAGAC
>JAFPKH010000074.1:0-8288 GCA_017424825.1 Treponema sp.
AAGGAAGAGATTACGGAGCTTTACAACAGAACCGCATCTTTGTTCCATTATATGCTCATGCACACCGAACCCGGGAAATTCGCCTACGACTACATAACGAAAAGGGGGCTTACAAAAGAGACCCTTGAAAAATTCAAGATCGGATACTCACCGGCAGACCGCAGATGGCTCAGGCAGTTCCTGCTCAAAAAAAATTTTTCACCGGAATTCCTTGATAAATCCGGGCTTTTCAGCAAAAAATACCCTGACATAGCGTTTTTTTCCGACAGGCTGATGTTCCCGATTTTTGACAGGAAAGGCGACTGCGTGGCTATGGGCGGACGTTTTTTGCGCGGGGATGCACAGAATTCGCCGAAATACATAAATTCCGGGGATCTAATACAGTATAAAAAAGGAAGCACCCTATATGCGTTCAACTTCGCAAAGCAGAGCATAAGGGAAAACAGGACTGTGATATTCTGCGAGGGGTACATGGACTGCATTGCCTACCATCAGTGCGGGATAAACTATGCGGTGGCTCCACTCGGAACATCCCTGACAGACGAGCAGATTACGATAGTAAAGCCGTTCGTAGATTCAATACAGCTTTCGTTCGACAGCGACGGCGCAGGGCAGAAGGCTACAAAAAGGGCAATCTACATGTGCCGCAAGCACGGAATCACGGTCAAGGTCATACGTCTTTCGGGCGGAAAAGACCCGGCAGAAATAATGATAAATTATGGCCCGGAAACCTTGACGAATGAGATATCCAATGCTATACTTGATAGTGATTATCTGTTATCTAAACTGCGTGAACTGTACCCAAAAGAAAATCCAGAAGGAAAGATGAAAGCCTGTTTGGATTTTTTTTCGTATCTGGATGTATTGCAGTCGGATGTTCAGAAAGAGGCTTGTCTGGAACAATTGTGCCAGGCATTCGAAATCGACCTGGAGGCCGCAAAAAGAGATTATTCCAATCGCACTGGACTTTCCCGGCGCATAGACCGAGTTGCGGGAACCGGACAAGGCGTTCAGAGTCAGCATGAAAAGATTAGGCTGACTTCAGAACTAAGGGCTGTTCTTACAGCAATAGCAGACACCCCGCAATACTTTCAGAAAATGAAGCAGGAAATTTCTCAGGAAGATTTGGATGATAACCAGGCAAAAGAGATGTTCTCCATTATGGAAGAATGTCTTGAAGGCGGGACTTTTTCTGTCACCAGCATCTTGAACCGGTGCTCGTCGGATGAATTCAGGAACCTGATAATGCAGTCCATGAATGAATATTCATCCCATGTCGAAGAATCGGTAAACGACAGCATTATTCTTTTAAAACGGAATATTCTGGACAAAAAACGCCGAAATATATTGGTAGAGATAAAACGGCTGGAGCGAAGCTCATTACCAGAAGATAAAAACCGGATAAAGGACTTGCTGTCGCACAAAATTGATGTTGACAGACAAATTGCTTTGTTAAAAGGATAACCCATGGCTAAGATTGAGTCATCTACCACTAAAAAGGCAGAAACAAAAAAGAGCACGAAAAAAACAGCGCAACCAAAGGCAAAATCAAAGAAATCAGAGGATTCCGAATCAACGCCGGAAACCGAAGATGCAAAGGCGGAAGAAGCACCGAAAGATGCCGAGCCTGAAGAAGAAAAAAAGGAAAGCGCGAAAACGACGAAGAAAAAGCCCGCAAAAAAAACGGAAGCGTCAGATTCGCCGGCACCGAAAGCCAAGGGCAAAAAAAGCCGGAAAGCCGCCGAAGAAGATCAGATGTCTGATGATGACGAAAACGATGACAGCGATGAAAGCGACGAAGAAATAAAGAAATTTCCTCCTGAAGTGCAGAAACTCCTGAATTACGCACGTGCAAAGCAGGTCGTTTCATGGGACGAAATCACCGAGATCCTTACACAGGACTTCGTGAACTCTTCTGGAATGGAGGAAGTTCTCCAGCTCCTCAACAAAAACAACATACAGGTAATGGAAGAGGCTGATGCGCTCCTTGAAGAAGACGCCGAAGATGACGTTGACGACGAGGATCTTGCAGACGCACTCGAAGATGACGATACGATTGTCGAAGCAAAGATCGACGAAACGGGAAGCCAGCGTCTTGTCACCACAAACGACAAGGAAATAACGATCGACGACCCGATAAAGCTTTACCTCCGCGAAATCGGAAAGGAAAACCTTCTCACCGCAGATCAGGAAGTCTATCTGTCCAAAAAGATGGAGGACGGCCAGAACATAATAATCGACGTCATAAAGAATTCCGGGATGATGATTCCTGAATTCTTCATAATCGCCCAGAAAGCATTCACCAAGATCGACATACATGAGCAGGGACGCGCAAGGAAGGAAATCAACGAGGAAATGGCAGAAAAACGCCGCCTCAAGAGTTCATACAGCATGATCCTTAAGCCGCTCAGGGAAGAAATGAAGCAGTACATGCTCCTGAAAAGGCAGCTCAACGAAAACGACCAGAGCATAGCAATCTTCCAGGATCCTCAGCTTGTGGCGTTCAGGGACAAAATCATCCCGGAACTGCAGAGGATTGAAATCCAGACGGAAGAAATCGAGCATTTCAGCAGCAAATTCATCGATGCCACCGAAAGGATCGACGATTTCCACAGGAAGCAGGAAAAAAGGATGCGCGAACTGCGTATAACCGATACCGCCGGACTACGCTCAATAGGAAGAAGGCTTGCGACCCACTCGGAAACGACCAAGCTTGAAAAAGAACTGGGCATGACCGCGGATCAGATACGTGAAATCTACACGCAGATCCAGAAAATCGACAGGAAACTCCGCCGCCTTGAATATGAATTCGAGAACAGCGTGGATGAGATCGTCGAAAAAACCAAGGAAATAGAGCGCGGAAAACTCATGATGGAGCAGGCAAAAAACAAGCTCATCAATGCAAACCTCCGCCTTGTCGTGTCCATAGCGAAAAAATACACGAACAGGGGACTCCAGCTTTTCGACCTGATTCAGGAAGGAAACATAGGTCTCATAAAGGCCGTTGAAAAATTTGAATACCGCAAGGGATACAAATTCTCCACCTACGCAACATGGTGGATCAGGCAGGCAATTACGAGATCCATATCCGATCAGGCAAGGACGATCCGTGTTCCGGTGCACATGATAGAGCAGATAAACAAGGTCGTGCGTGAAAGCCGCCAGCTCGTTCAGAAACTTGGCCGCGAACCAACCGACGAAGAGATCGCACAGCAGCTTTCATGGCCGGTCAGCAGGGTTAAGCAGGTCAAGAACGTGGCACGTGAGCCTATTTCGCTTGAAACCCCGATCGGTGAGGAAGAGGACAGCTCTCTCGGCGATTTTATAGAAGACAAGGACGTGGAAAATCCGGCGATCCAGACTTCATACAAGCTTCTTCAGGAACAGCTCAGGGAAGTGCTTGGAACCCTGCCTCCGCGTGAACAGGAAGTCCTGAAGATGAGGTTCGGCCTTGACGACGGATATTCGCTCACGCTGGAAGAAGTGGGTCTTTACTTCAACGTTACGAGGGAAAGAATCAGGCAGATTGAAGCAAAGGCTCTCAGGCGGCTCAGGCATCCTAGAAGGGCATCCGGACTCAGGGACTATATGGATTGATGCAAAAAAAGCGCGGATTATAGCACTGCTATCGTCACGCGCTTATCGCATCTATAGACAGAATTTATAAAATGATGTATAGTTGCTTATCTTTGGCAGCATATTTGTCATAAAAAAAACAAGCGGGGTCAAACACCAATGCAGATGTCAGTAACATCGATAAAAGAAGAACTGGAAAAATTACAGGACATACTTAATTCAAAATACGAGCTTGAAAAGAAGGTTGCGGATCTTCCGAAAGATTTGAACAGCCAGAAAGAAAACCTTGACTTATTGAAGAAAGAATTCATTGAAAAATCCGAAGAATTTGAAACGCAGAAAGAAAGGGTCAAGACTTTGCAGGCCGACCTTGAATCTGCTGACAAAGAAAGGGAAACAAACGAAAAGAACATGGATGCGACAACGACGCACCGTGAATATGAAATCCTTGACAAGCTCATCAACGAAGCTAAGGCAAAGGAATCAAGCATAAGGCACGAGCTGCAGCGCGAGGAAAAAGTCCTTGAAGAAATGCAGGAAAGCCTCGAAAACGAAGAGAAGAACATCAAGCTCACTGAAGACGAATTCAATGAAATGAGCGAAAAACTCAACTCAAGCCTTGAAAGCTACAATGCGGAGCTTGAAGACCTGAGGAAAAAGGAAAAGGAGATTTCCGACGAAATAGCAAACCCGGAGGTCATCTCAAAATTCCAGCGTATCATAATGCGCAACTCAAAAGGTATAGTCGCCGTGCGCGGAAGCGTTTGCACAGGATGCAACATGATTCTTCCGGCTCAGTTTGCAAACGACGTGCACCATACATTCAAGGAAAACGACGGAAAGATTTATTTCTGCCCGTACTGCAGCCGCGTCCTTTATTACGAAGAAATCGATGAGGACGAAGAGGAGAACTTCATTCCGACCGAAGAAGCCGGTTCCCTTGCAGGCGACGATGATGACGAAGAATCACAGGACTTCTATTCAGATTCAAATGATGAAGGTCTTGGTGATGACTATTCGTCAATCTGATGAAACGATTTCCTGAACGGGATTTTGTTTTTTGATTTTTGATATTCAAAGGATACTTGGTCGCACGGGCCGCCGCTGATGATAGCTCCTGTCCGTGAGGAAAAGTCCGGGCTCCACCGGAAAAGATGCCGGATAACAACCGGGCGGAAATGGAAAGTTGCCTTAAATGGCTTGTCCTAAACTGGCATAACTCCATGTACCGACAGAAAGTGCTACAGAAAATAACCGCCTGAATTTTCAGGTAAGGGTGAAAAGGCAGGGTAAGAGCCTACCGCGTTTTTGGCAACATAAACGGCATAAGCAAACCTCATCTGGAGCAAGATCATGTAGCAGTTTGCCGTTCCGGGCTTACACTGCGGGTAGATTGCTGGAGGTGCCGGGCAACCGGTACTGCGGATAGATGACCGAGCCTTCGAAAGAAGGTGCCAGAACCCGGCTTACCGTATCCTTTTTATTTTTTGATATTGAACGGGTGAACTGATGAAGAGGGGAAAATATAGAAATTCTAATACTGTCAGAAGAAAAGGAAAGTTCCTGATTATCCGCATAGCATTGATCGTCGTTGCGGCAGGGCTTCTTTTTTTGATTGCAAAATTCTCCTATAATCATTTTTTGAAGAAATATCATTCAGAGGAAACCGTTTCTTCCTTATATAAGCAGTGGGAAGAGAAAGATTACAAGAAGGTCTATGAAACTTCCGCAGCAATTCTTGAAAAAAACTTCCTCCAGAATGCCGCCCGTACTTTCCATGGATACAGCGCTTTCATGCTTGCCGTGTCAAAGACGGACAATGCAGAGGCGCAGAACCTTCTTGACGAGGCAATCATAAACCTGAGGATTGCGCTCCAGTATGCAAAGCCGGAAGTCGTTCCCCAGATTGAATACATGCTCGGAAGAAGCTATTACTACAAGGATACGGCGAACAAAGAAGACCATTACTATGCCGACCTTGCGATAAAATATCTGACTAAATGCCGCGACGACGGTTTTGAGGCCGATGACATTCCTGAATACCTTGGTTTCAGCTATGTTTCCCTCGGAGAAACTCAGAAAAGCATAGAAGCTTTTTCCCAGGCCATAGGAACAAGGGGCGAATCTGACACACTTTTCCTTTCGATCGCCGAACAATACTGGGATTGGTACACCAAGGCAAGCTCCGATCCTGAATCAAAACCTGATCCAACGCTCAAGGGTGCGGCAAAGCAGTACCTTCAGAGAGCTAAGACGATAACACAGAGCGACGAGCTTCTGATGAAGAGCACGTTTCTCCTTGCACAGATTTGTCTTGACGAAGGAAGCTACGAAGAAGCGGAAAATCAGTTCAACGAGATTCTGCAAAAAGACCCGCGTTCTGCCGATGCTTATTATGGGTTGGGCTTGGTCTATGAAAAGCAGGGTGATTTTGCAAAAGCCCGCGCTGAGTGGAGAAAAGTTCTCAACTATCAGCCAAGGCACAGAGGCGCAAGAACCAAGCTGTCCGAAAGCAAGTAGCTTTCCGGCATGGATAAAAAGGAGCGCAGCTCCATTAAAAAAGATTTTGGAAATTCGATATAATAGGATTTGGAGGAAGCATATATGGGATTCTTGGACAACTTTACAACAGACATAGGTATCGATCTTGGTACTTGTAACACATTGATTTATGTCCGTGGACAAGGAATTGTTATTGACGAACCTTCTGTTGTCGCAGAAGAAAAGGGCACCGGCCGCGTGGTGGCTGTAGGTGCGGAAGCCAAGCGTATGCTTTGGAAAACTCCTGGTAATATCGTTGCAATCAGGCCTCTCGTTGACGGTGTTATATCCAACAGCGATGCAACTGAAAAAATGATAAAGTACTTCCTTGCGAAAATAATCCCCAGGCACAGGCTTTTCAAATCCATAAGAATGAAAATAGGAATCCCTTCATGCGTCACCCAAGTCGAGCGTGATGCAGTAGTTGCGGCAGCCCTCAAAGCGGGTGCAAAGGAAGTCAACGTAATCGAAGAAAGCCTTGCAGCTGCAATCGGTGCACAGATTCCAATCTATGAACCGGCAGGACACATGGTCTGCGACATCGGCGGTGGTACTACGGAAGTTTCTGTAATCTCATTGGGCGGTATGGTTATCACAAGCTCAATCCGCACTGGTGGAAACGAATTCGACGAAGCCATCATGAAGCATGTCCGCGCAGTACACAACCTTATCATAGGTCAGCAGTCTGCAGAACGCCTCAAGATTGAAATCGGAAACGCAACGGCAGACAAGAACATCGAAAAAATGGAAATAAAGGGAACGGATGCCATCACAGGTCTTCCGCGCCGCCTTGAAATAGACTCAGTTGAAGTAAGGGATGCCCTTAAAGAGCCTATCACGAAGATCGTCGAAGAAATCAAGATGTCTTTGAGCCGTACTCCTCCAGAACTGGCCGCAGACATCGTTGAGCGCGGTATCGTCATGACGGGCGGTGGCTCCATGCTCAAGGGACTTCAGAAGCTTATTTCAAAGGAAACGAGCGTTCCTGTCATTCTTGTCGAAAAACCACTTGAATGCGTTGCGGTCGGAGCAGGACAGGCATTCGAACTGTTCAAGGACATGTCTTCCAACTCTTCGATTTATGACAGCCTGAACAGCTAGAAACGATAGAAATGAAGACGAAGTTTTTCTTTAAATTACCCGAAGTCGTACTCATTGTCCTCATCCTTTTCAGCGGCATCATGCTCGGATTTTCTGCAGGAGGATTCCTCATAAATTTCAAGAGCATCGGTTTTTCAGCGATTTCGGCAGTGCAGATGGGAGCGCACAACGTGGCCGACGGAGTTACCGGAGCCATATCGAACGTGCGTGACCTTTTCGTCATGAAAAAAGAATATGACGAGCTTAAGGAAAAACTTGCCGACTACGAATACCTCAAAAGGAACAACGTAGATATAAGAAAAGAAAACGAACTTTTGCGCGAGCAGCTTGCATTTGCAACGTCCGTTGACTACAAGAACTTCGTCGCCCAGATTATTGGAAGGGATCCAAACAGCCTCTATTCCGTAATCACGGTGGACAAGGGAGTCAGGGACGGAATCAAAAAAGGCATGCCGGTCATAGCCATACAGGACGGAAACGTCGGAGTAGTGGGCAGGGTCGTTACGGTCGGCGTTTCAACAAGCCAGATCATGCCGATTTACGACAGCAAGAGCAATATCTCAGCACGCATAGAAACAACGCGCGAACTTGGAATCATATCCGGCGGAGGTGGAATTGACGCGCCGCTTTCAATGAGCTACATCAACAAAAGGTCAAAAAACCAGCTCAATTACGGTGACGTTGTAGTGACTTCCGGTGAAAACGGAAACTACATGAGGGACGTTCCTGTTGCGACAATCACGAAAATCAACGAACTTGACTATGATTCATCGCTTGACATAGAGCTTGTTCCGGTGCTTGACTTCAACAGGCTGGAAACAGTCCTCATAGTCGATCCTTCAATGGGTAACGACCGCATGCCTTTTGAAACTGAAGAACAGTCTGCACCGCAGGCAGCCCCGATAATCATGCCGGAAGTAGAGGTGGAAGAAAATGATCAAATCCTTCTTGACTAGCGTTTTTATTTTGCTTTGTACGGCCATCGTTGAAGCTGCCATTTTGTCCAACATTGCCGTCCTTCCTTCAATACCGGATTTGAGCCTTATCTGCGTCCTCTATTTTTCAATGCA
>JAFPKH010000075.1:0-3093 GCA_017424825.1 Treponema sp.
GAAATGAAGTCAAGAAAAGAAAAGAGAATATGCCCTCACTGCGGAAAGATTATTGAAGAGGAATGAACGTTGGTAATCAGGTTTGAATAAGCGGTTTGCTGACCAATTTTAAATAGTACCATGAGGATTCGAGATTACCTAACATAATCTCTTTAAAACTGCTTGATAAAATAAGGGACTGTCCCAAAATTATGGAAAGCGGTGGTTGATTACAGTCGTGCGTAGACAGCGAAGATTAGCCGCCGCAAAACAATTTCGGTTTTGTAAATACCGGCGTTCGCTTCAAATATATAAATTTAAAAATCCCGGAGAATGCAGAAATGTGTTTTCCGGGATTAGTTTTAATTGGCTTTTAGATTTTTTATTTTGCGCTTCTGACAAGCCTGAAGCCCAAGCCGTTTGTGCGCGTGTTTGGAAGCTCGTCATTCCATGCCGTTACAGTGCAGGCTCTTGCGGTTGTTGCGTAAGAGCCTCCGAGAACGCATTTTTCGTCTCCTTCACCGGCGGTGTAAACCCATTCGGCCGCGTTTCCGCTCATGTCGTAAATGCCTAGCCTGTTTGGTGATTTTTTTCCTACCTCGTGTGTGGTAAATCCCGGGGTCCCGGCTTTTCTTTTGGTCTTTTCTGTTTTTCCGCTGGGGTTGAAGCCATACCATGCGACATTATCAAGATAGGGAGAGAAGTCATCATCCAGTTTATAAGTTGGGGCTGAAGTTCCGCTGAATGCAAATGTGAAATCCTTTGCCTTTGCATCACCGCCACGTGCTGCAAACTCCCATTCATAATCGAACGGCAGACGGTATCCATCGGTGGTTTTTATGCGTGAAACATTTGCGTCCGTGATGTGTCCGTTCTCCACCGCTTTGATTTCGAAAGTATAAGCCTCCGTAAAACCGAGCTTCCTGCTGAGCACGTTGCAGAAATACATTGCGTCATACCATGTAACTGATTCGACCGGGCGGTATTTCTGGATTTCACCTTTTACGAGGGAGTTTTCACGGTTTGATGACGGATTTGCTTCAAGCTTGAACACCTTTCCGTTTACGGTGACGGTTTCTCCTGCCATAACCGCGGAATAGAATTCCTGTGTCACCTCGTACTGGCCGATGTAATACGGATCGATGTTGGTTGTGTCTTCAAGGATGCTGCTGTCCCCGTGCTCAACTGATGGCCCCTTTGGGGAGCCGCCTTTCACAAAAACCTCGGACGTGTGTGAGGCTGATACACCGTCTATGATGATTCCAGAAAATCCGCTGAATTTGCTTTTCGTTACAGTCTGCTCCACACCCTTGGCTGGTTTTTCTGCGCCCAGACGCTTGTCGTACATGCAAGTGCCGCAAATAAGGCAACTGCTTTTGTCAGTTTTATCATAAATTCCTCCTGAAATATGGATGTTTGATTATTGTAACATTAAATTAGGAAACAAGCCAATAAAAAAATGGTTACTGGAAACATATTGCGGATTCAATGACCGGACCCCACCGGAGTATATGAGTCTCATAATAAATTGTCCGGATTTTTTACATTTTTTTTCACACATTTGATGACAATCCTGAATTCCACGGAATATTATATATGTATGATAAATGAAAAAAGAAATTTTCTGCCTCTGTCGCACCGTGAATACAAAGACCGTCTTTTTAAAGCCATCTTCGGTCGGGACACAGAAGAAAGTAAAAGATGGCGGCTCGAACTTTACAATGCGCTCAACGACTCTCATTACACTGACCCAGATGCGCTGAAAGTTAACACCATCGAGAATGTCATCTACATCACAATGCACAACGACATTTCCTTCCTGATTGATGACCAGATGGTTTTATATGAGCAGCAGTCAAGCTGCAACAAGAACATGCCGCTGCGTGGATTCCTTTACTTCTCACAGCTCTATCAGGAGTATCTTACCGAAAACAAAAAGGATCCTTGCCGTAACGGGGAGATAAAAATCCCCACGCCGAAATTCATAGTATTCTACAACGGTCTCAAGAATCTACCGGATGAATTTTCGATGAAACTTTCGGATTCATTCATGCAGGAAGATAAGACCGGAGCCTACGAGTGGACTGCGTTCGTAAAGAACATAAACAAAAACCATGACCAAGCCCTTCAAAAAAAGTGCGAACCGTTGTATCATTACAGTAAGTTTGTGGATATGGTTCGTACTAATTTGAAAAAGGGTATGAATGACTATGAAGCCATAAACAAAGCCGTTGATGAAGCAATAAAAGCAAACCTTCTAGACGGATTTTTCAAACGTCAGAAAGCGGAGGTAGTCGGGATGATTTTGACGGAATTCAATCAGGAGATTTACGAAGAAAACGTCCGCGAAGACGGCTACCTCGAAGGATATGACGATGGACGTACTGAAAAAGCTGTGGAAGCTGCGGAAAACTTCTTGAGAGAAGGCGACTCTGCCGAAAAAGTTGCCCGTTGTACAGGCCTCCCTTTGGAAAAAGTCCAGGAACTTGCAAAAAGCATTAGCATCCGTTCATAATTTTTAACGCCATTTCTTTAAAAGATGAAAGAAAAAACCTGCAAATTTTTTTTTCAAAAATTTGCAGGTTTTCATTGTTTTATGCGGACCGATTATTTCACCACGAAGTTAACGAGCTTGTCTGGGACGATTATTGTCTTGACTATGGTTTTTCCGTCGGTGAATTTCTTGAAGCCCTCGGTTTCTTTTGCCGTGCGTTCAAGATCCTCTTTTGCAGTTCCTGATGCGGCCTGGAATTTGTCGCGGACCTTTCCGTTTACAGAGACCACGATTTCCTTTGTGTCCTCAACGCAGTATTCTTCGCTGAACGTAGGCCATTTTTCGTAGGCGCATGTCTCTTTGTGTCCGAGTTTTTCCCAGAGTTCTTCCGCAAGGTGAGGGGCATAAGGTGAAAGGAGAAGGACGAATCCTTCCCACATCTCGCGCGGAAGGGAATCAATCTTTGCAGCCTCGTTTATGAAAATCATCATCTGGCTGATTGCGACGTTGAAATCAAGGTTCGCGGTGTCCTCGGTGACTTTTTTCACGGTCTTTGCGTAGGTCTTTCTGAGTGAAGAAAGTGTCTGGTCGAGCTTTCCCTTTATGTCGATGTCCGAAAC
>JAFPKH010000076.1:0-2879 GCA_017424825.1 Treponema sp.
AAAGAATCCTTTGCTGAAGGACAAATCTTTTTCTCTCCCGGTTCTGGTTCCAGGACTCACCGCCGGAATCTCATATCTTGCGGATTTGTTTTTGGATGAAAGCAAGGCACTCGTTGCAGCAGACCCGTCATGGGACAATTATGTTCTGATTGCATCTGCACGCCGCAATGCTGAATTCATCCAGTTCCCGATGTTTGACGGCGACCACATGAACATTGCCGGATTGGAAAAGACTCTTAACGAACAGGCAAAAACAGGTTCAGTCCGCGTGCTTTTGAATTTCCCGCAGAACCCGTCAGGATACAGTCCGACAGTTGATGAAGCGAAGCAGATTGTCGCAATGGTCAAAAAACTCGCCGATGCAGGCACAAAAGTAATGGTCTGGTGCGATGACGCATATTTCGGCCTTGATTATGAGGAAGACATCGAACGCCAGTCACTTTTCGCCTATCTTGCAGATTTGAGCCCGAACATCCTCGCCGCAAAAATCGACGGTCCTACAAAGGAAGATTTCGCATGGGGATTCCGCACAGGTTTCATAACGTTCAGCTGCAAGGGAATGACAGAAGAACAGTATGACGCTCTTGTCAAAAAACTGATGGGTACGATCCGCTCTTCCGTTTCATGCTCTTCAACTCCGCCACAGACGCTGCTTATGAAAGCTTTCGCCAATCCGAAGATGGAAGAAGAAAAGGCTGCGCTGCGCAAAGTCCTTGAAAAACGCTACAAGCTGGTCAAAGATTTCGTAAAATCGCACAAAAGCGACAATATTTACGCACTTCCGTTCAATTCAGGCTATTTCATGTCCTTCCATCTGGACAAGATTGATGCAGAAGAACTCAGACAGAAGTTGCTAAAGGACAGCGGAATTGGTACAATAGCAATCGATGCCCATACATTGAGGGTGGCTTTCTCAAGCCTTGAAGAGGATAAGATTGATATTGTATACAAAACCATTTACCAGACTGCTGACCAAATGGCCAACAGCTAAAAAAACACTTGTAAAAATTTTAGGCAGGACGGTTGCTGTTACGGCAGCCGCTCTGTCAATTTCTTTTTCGTTCGTTTCCTGCTCAGCCGACAATGATTCAACCGTCATAATCTGGACGGACAGACAGGAAATGGCTTCTTATGCAGAACTTTTTAATCTTACGCACAAAAACGTAAAAGCCGTTGCAATCTACAAAAAAAGCCCCATATCTTCACTTCCGCCGGAAAAAAATGAAATCCAGCCGGATCTGATAATCGGTTCATGGCTCAAAAGCTCAAAAACCAGAAAGTTCTTCACTCCTGTAGATTATCTTCTCGATGAAAATTCACTTAATAGAAACGATTTTTATCCGCAGATGCTTGAATACGGTGTGCTCAACAAAAAGCAGTACCTGATTCCGCTCAGCTTCAATCTCCCGATGATGGTCTTTGCACGCCAGAACGAATCGATTTTGGAAAACGACCACACGCTCACATTGAACACGCTCATGAAAGCAAGCTCCGAATTCAATTCCAAAAAAGATGCAACCTACACGGCAATCGGTTATGCACCAAGCTGGGACACTGAGTTTTTATACGAAGCCTCCAAGATATTCGGTTCAAACTATCAGGAAAAAGGCCTTGCATTCTCTTGGGACGATGCCGCACTGTCCGCAACGGTAGATTTTATGCGCAACTGGACATTGGAACACAATAAAGACACGTCCACAGAAACAGATTTCCAGTTCAAATATCTCTATATGCCGAAATTCAAGCAGGTTTCATCAGGAAAAACGGCATTTACGTATATGCAGAGCGATGAATTTTTCACTATGTCAAACGAGCAGTCCATCGGCCTTACTTTCAGATGGCTCGTAAACGACGAGAATAAATCCTTGGTGGACGATGACATTGTTACGATGGGAATTTTCCATAATGCCCACAACAAAAAAGGCGCGGAGATTTTCATGCAGTGGATTTCAACTGAAGCTGCACAGTCAGAATTGATGAACCGCCGGAGCAGCATAAACCTTGACACAGTTACGTTCGGCATTGCTGGAGGATTTTCTGCCATAAAAAGCGTAAATTCAACGGCTTTCCCGGCACGCTACAGGGAACTTCTGGGAAATCTTCCGGGTGAAGAATCCTTGGTCATGCCGCTTATACTGCCTTACAGATGGCCGACTTTGAAAGAAAAAGTCCTTGCACCTTATTTGCAGACAGTAACCGACACTGCCCTGAATTTGGAAACGGATGAATATACGTCAATGGAAGAACTTGTAGAAAACAGCAAGCGCTTCGCCTATTGATTAATTTCAACCATGCGCAAAAGTTTCCGGCCTATGTCTCTTAGAAAATCAGTTTTAGGAGGCATAAGGAAAATGGAATTTTGCGGTACAGAAATCTGCTCTGAAAAGCAAAAAGTTTTTGAGTTTCAGTGAGTTAACTCACTGGAATTTTTTTAATAGCACTATTATACTTTACGAACATGGTAAAACACCGCGAAAACCAAACTTAACGCTGTGAGGTATTTTATGAATTTTAAAAACAGCTGTACACTTGTACCCCCCCCCATCCACATCTCTGAATAAATCCTTCAAGGCAATTTTCTTTTTGATTCTAAGCATATTAACTTTTTCCTTTTTCTCATGCGACGGAGGGCTTTTCGGTTCCCCGGACGGAATTATAATCAGAGCCTATGACGCAGACTCATGGCAGGACACAGGAATCCTTTATGCAAACCGCGGAAGAAGCGTATTCAGGACACCGAATGATTCTGAAAATGAAAACCATACTTACAAAATAACCCTGAGCCAAGGATTGTATGAACACACAAAAACCGTTGGCGGCGGAACAATAGTCGTAATGGACAACATTCCCGTAGGGCCATGGAAGATTACATGCCGGGC
>JAFPKH010000077.1:0-5158 GCA_017424825.1 Treponema sp.
ATGGCGTTTATGTGGTTTCTGACCAAAAAATCCTTTGTGTTCACGAGATCCGATGCCGCCGTATAAATCTGTTCGGTCTTCATGATTTCAGGGAACACGGCCGCAAAATGAAGCAGGCTTTCCACGTCCGAAATGTCCTTGGGGAACCTGAGCGTACAGATTTTCTTGTCAAACCTAAGACCGAAGCTGCTCAGATCCATCTTTTCCGATTTGAACCCGCCTATTTCCTGGGGAATGATATGCTCCATGTCGAAATTGTCGGATTCCAGCATGACGAAAAAGCATCCTGACTGCTCGAAGTATATGTTCGTCTTCTGGTGGTAGTATGCGAACCTTGAATCAAGCTGGCGTGCTATGTGCGTAACGTAGCTGTCGAATTTCTCCTCTCCCAGATATGCGCGCACCTGATATGAATTCGTAAGCCTGATTATGACAATGGAAACGGAATCCTTCATGAGCCTGTATTTTTTAAGCTCGTTGCAGAACGCATTGTAGTTGAGCGTCAAAAGCTTCGGATCGACCGTTTCTTCAGGCCTTGCGACGAGAATCAGCACCAGCACTATGGATATGGTCATGGCGAACATCTCCACGAGCATGAAAGGGAAGAAGAACTGTATGATAAGCGCAAGGAACGTAATCGGATACTGCATGAAAAGTATGCACCATTTGTCACGCTCCACGCAATGGAATCCTTTTATTAGATATGCTATGCCGATAAGTGAATAGAGTGCGGAAATCACGTAGACCGCCGCCATCATCGGACCCCTGCTGTATCCTCCTTCTTCCGTAATAGTAAAAACCTTGCCGGTGAAAGCATTGGAAACGAAAATCCCAAGGAGAATAACGTAAGGTATGTATATGACCGGGTTCCTGAGGTATTTTTTCAGCTTGAGGACAGGCTTCGTGATTACCAGAATGTAGATTATATAGAAGAGGTTTCCGCCGTTTCGCAGTATTAAATATCCGTAAGAGAAGATATGCGCCAATATCAGCTTGTTTTCTGATACCGGTGGTTTTATCAGCTGCTCCATCCCTATGTCGAAGATCGTGGTGAATATGACGGCAAGGATCATCATGACGAAAGCCTTGTTGTTAGTTCCGTATGCAAGCCTTTTGTATGTCATTGCAAAAAGAATGGCTGTCATAAGAATAAATGCACTGTAGTCAAAAAATAGGATTTTCGGCATGCTAAAGAACTCCGTCCTGAACTCTCTCTATTAATACAATTTTATACATTTTTCGCGGATTTGCAATGTTTTTTTCCATTATTTCCCTAATCCAGCAGCCCGTTTTTTTCCGAGAGCTTTGCGAGAATTTTGCGGGAAAGTATGTAGAGCACCTTGGATTCGTTTTCTTCAAGGTCAAGCTTTTTCATGACGGATCTTGAGATTGACGCTGCCTTTCTTTCCAGGTTTTCGCCGTCCGGTGTGACCTGCACAAGCACGTTTCTTTCGTCCGATTTCATCCTGTTGCGCGTGATCAGCCCCTTGGACTCCAGTTTTTTAAGCACCGGTGTCAGTGTCGCGCTGTTCAGGTAGAGGATTTCACCCAGATCCTTGACCCGTGCCTGCTTTTTTTCCCAGAGCACCATCATGGTTATGTACTGGGTGTAGGTAAGCCCGATTTTGTCAAGGTAAGGCGTGTAGAGCTTTATGATTTCTTTCGTGCATGCGTACATCGGAAAGCATATTTCCTTGTCGAGCCAGCTTTTCGGTTCGTTCGTTTCCGGCATTTTAACCTCTTGTCCTTGAAATGGAATTTCCAAGAAAAAAATGTTTGAATTTAGCAAAGCAAGATGCTATAATTTATATATTATTTTATCATTAAAATATATCTTTTGGAAAGCTTGGGGAAGTGCCGGCAAAGACCGTCATCCTTTCAAGGGTGATTTTGAGCGTTTTTTGTCATGAACGTTTCCCCGGGATTTTACAGGAAGATTTTTTTTGGAGGAAATCGTGAATTCTAAGAAATTTGCTATGCTTGCTGCCGGATTTGCCATGGCTTTCGCCTTGAACGCCCAGGAAGCTGATTCAGCGGCCACACCGGTCGAGTCCGTTGAAGCTGACATGGTTCTGGTTGACGGCGGCTCATTCTTCATGGGAAGCAGGAACAACGAGGACAATGAAACCCCGGTTCATGAAGTTTCCGTTGACAGCTACTACCTTCTGAACACGGAAGTCACCCAGAAGCTGTACCGCGACGTCATGGGCACGAACGTTTCCCATTTCAAGGGCGATGAGCATCCTGTCGAAGAAGTCAGCTGGTATGATGCTGTCATTTTCTGCAACAAGCTCAGCGTGCTTGCCGGACTTGAACCTGTCTACACGCTTGACGGAAGCACTGACACAGATTCATGGGGAAACATCCCGCGCATAGATGCAGATGCAGATGAAAAGGCCCGTTGGAATGCCATTGCATGGAATCCTTCTGCAAACGGATACCGCCTGCCGACCGAAGCCGAATGGGAATATGCCGCAAAAGGCGGAATCTACGCAGCTTCTGACACACTTTACAGCGGAAGCAACGTAATCTCCGACGTGGCTTGGAATGCCGACGATCCTTCCGGTGAAACGCACGATGTAGCCGCAAAATCACCGAACAGCCTTGGTCTTTTCGACATGAGCGGAAACGTCTGGGAATGGGTCTGGGACTGGTACGGAAACTACCATGTGTCCGATTCAGAAAATCCGAAGGGTGCTGCTGCCGACGTTACAGGACGCAAAATGAGGCGCGGCGGTTCAATCAACAGCGATGCAGTGTTCTGCCGCAATGCAAACCGTGCAAGTTCAGTGCCTGAGCTGCGTGGAATCGACCTTGGTTTCAGGGTTGCAAGATCTGCTTCAGACAGCGCGGACACCGTAGAAAAATAGAATGTCTTGTCCGGGAGCCTTATGGTTCCTGGATTTCATTTTCAATGAGGGGCGTGGAGAAATTTTTTTTCCATGCTCCTTTTTTTTGCCTTTGGCGTCAAACCGATTTCGTAAAACCAATTTCGCAAAACCAATTTCGTGATTGACTAATCACAATAGTGATAATAAAATAGAAAGGAGTTTTTTCATTGTAAGGGGTATGTGATAAAAAAGTGGGCTCGTGCAAGATAATAGTTCAAAACAATGATGTTCTTCAAAGATTGTGCGGAACGAACGACAATAACCTCAAGCTTATAGAGTCATTTTTGGGAGAGACCGTGTTTGCGTGCGGAAACGAGCTTTCCATAGATTCGTCATCCCCTGACAAGGCGCAGCAGTTCAATTTCATAATAAACCGCATGATGGACGAGATTGCCGACGGTGCGGTTCCTGAATCTGACGGCGTAATACTCAAATCCATAATAGGCGCATCGGGTGACGGCTCTTTCCTTGATTCCGGAAATATCCCTGACAAGGCTCTTTTTGACATGTGCTCCATTGTCATACCGGGCGGAACAAGAAAGGTCTACCCAAGGACAAGGGGACAGGCTGAATTCGTAGGCATGATGAGGAAATCCGACCTTGTTTTTGCTACAGGACCTGCCGGATGCGGAAAAACCTTCCTTGCCGTATGCGAGGCGCTTAGGCTTGTGCTGAACCATGAGAAAAACGGCATAATCCTGACCCGACCTGTTGTTGAGGCCGGTGAAAGCCTGGGTTATCTGCCCGGAAACCTTGAAGATAAGATAAATCCATATATGCGTCCGCTTTATGACGCCATGAATGCGGTTCTCCCAAGGGATTTGGTCCGTAAGATGATTGAATCCGACGTTGTGGAGATAGCTCCCCTGGCATACATGCGCGGAAGGACGCTCAACGACAGCGTGATAATTCTTGACGAAGCTCAGAACACCACGCGGGAACAGATGAAAATGTTCCTTACCAGGATGGGGGAAGGCTCGAAGGTCTTTGTGACCGGCGATGTAACTCAGATTGACCTGCCCGGACGTACTCAGTCAGGACTTGTGCATGCGCTTTCTGTTCTGGAAAACGTTCACGGAATATCGGTCAAAAGGCTCGGAGCGCAGGATGTGGTGCGTTCAGGCCTTGTAAAAAGGATAATTCAGGCTTACGACGATGAAAGATGAAGTCTTCAATTTCAAGATGAACTGGCGCGCCTTCTGGGTGCTTGCCGTTACGTTCGCTCTTACTGCAGCCCTTGCTTTCGTGAGGATTGCGGCCGAAAATACGATAGGACGCATTTCTTTGCGCGGCTATGAGGTCGGTCAGATTGCGGCGGAGGATATCTATTCGCCCATGGAGATCAAGGCCAAGACACTTGACGCGGCATCCGTGGAAAAAGGAGACCTTATCGTCCAGAAAGGCTATCCGATCACTCCTGAGCAGTATGACATACTTAAAAGCATCGCTGATTCCCCTGCCAGCACGGATTTTGTTTCCCTGGGCAAATCTTTTCTGTTTCTTTTCCTGCTTGCGGTTCTCTTCTATTTTGTTTTTTCGGAGCCTATAATCAACAGGAAAGTGCGTCTTCAGGAGCTGATTTTCTGCGCCATATCATACGTTGCGACTTATGCCGTCTGCTCACTGTGCGTAGGACTTGGAAATTTTGACCCCAACACGAACCTTCTGCTTGTACTTCCTGTTTCGCTTGAAGTTTTGCTTGCGTCTTTCATCTACGGAAACGCAACCGGTCTTTTCATCGGTGCGCTTTGTTCTGCGGGCGTTTGGGAAGCATGCGGATTCAACAACCTGCTTCTTGGCTATGTGCTTGCATCATCCCTAATGTCTGCAAGGCTCGTGAAGAACGTGCATACAAGGAACGGACTTGTGGCCGTCTCTCTCATCCAGACTTTCTTCAATATGATCGTAATAATCCTGCTTGAACTTGTGTTCGAATTCGGGATCCCTATAAAATCAGTCAGCGGAAACCTGTTTTTCGGCGTGCTTTCGAACATTCGCTCGGTTCTGACGGTTCCTCTTTTCGTCGGTGTAAACGGATTCCTTTCCGGAATGCTTTGCCTGGGCCTTCTCACGCCTCTGGAGCTTCTTTTGAACAGCACGTCGCCGTTCCGCCTGAAAGATCTTGCCGACATGGACAACGAAATTTTCCACGAAATGCAGAAAAAAGCCGTGGGAACGTACAACCATTCGCTTTCAGTGGCATCAATGGCACGTTCAGCCTGCGATGCGATAGGTGCAAGGTCCCAGCTTGCATATGTAGGTGCAAT
>JAFPKH010000009.1:0-3495 GCA_017424825.1 Treponema sp.
ACTCTTGACGGAATCTACACGAAAGCTGATTACATCACGGTGCATGTTCCGCAGACTGATGACACGAAAGGCATGATCAACGCGTCTTCAATCAAAGTGATGAAAGACGGTGTAAGGCTGATTAACTTTGCGCGCGGCGGTCTCGTGAACAATGCAGATGTGCTTGCCGCAATCAAATCCGGAAAGGTCGCTTCACTCGTTACTGATTTTGCCGACGAAGATTTAATCAAGTGTGACAAAGTCGTATGCCTTCCGCACCTTGGAGCTTCAACACCGGAGGCCGAGGACAACTGTGCTGTCATGGCCGCAAAGCAGCTTAAGGATTTCCTGGAGAACGGAAACATAGTGAACTCAGTGAATTTCCCGAAAGCCGTTACCGACAACCCGATCCCAGCCGGCGGAACACGTCTTTGCATCAGCCACAAAAACATTCCTACAATGATTGCAAAATTTACGACCGTGCTTGGAAACGCAAAGCTTAACATCGCAGGAATGCTTGACCAGAACCGCGGTGATCTGGCATATGCTTTGATTGACGTTGACAACAAAGTCGAGGATTCAACGCTTGATGAACTCAGCGCAATCGACGGAGTAATCAAAGTAAGGCCGATCCACGGATAATCTTGGAGATATAAAACAAAAAAGTGCATGCGGTCATCGTTGAAATGATCATATGCACTTTTTTTTGTCCGTTATATTCGCGGAGTTTTGGTGATTACGACAAGATTCCTTTCATGGTCTTCCAAAAACGGAACATGAAGCTTTATTTTTTCATACTTCGGAATCTGATTTTTTACTTCTTCCATTTCTGCCTGGATTTTTTCTGCACGTGCTTTATAGGCGGCAATCACACCTCCTTCACGGCACATCCCAAGCAAAAGCGATGCAATCTTTTTGTCGAAAGGATGGAACGCCCTGAACACTTCAATGTCAAAAGAATCTTTTGGCACTTTGTCAGCCTGAAGGCATAGGATTTCAACATTTTCCAATCCCATGCGGCGTATTGCAGATGACAAAAAAACGCACCTTTTTTCCATGCGCTCAACCAATGTGAAATGCTCGTTCGGAAATGCAACTGCCAGAGGAATGCCCGGACATCCGCCGCCGCTTCCAATGTCGCCTATTTCCAGACGTTTTCTGCTGTTTTTTTCCTTGATTGAAGCGATTGTTTTTGCAAGATGCGGAGCCGCCGCAAGCGTATCCAAAATGTGGTTTACGGCAAGCTCTTCTTCTGAATCTGCTTTCATAAGATTGTAGGTCTTGTTGCACTCAAGGACTTCATTGATGTAAACCTCTATTTTGTTTTTTTGAGCGTCATCAAAATCTAGCCCGAGAGTTGCAAGGCCTTTTTCCAATTTTTCAATCATCTTGACGTGCTTCCCAAATCGATAAGAAGCTCAAGCTTCCACAAAGGATCTGTCGTGCGCAGGGTTATGAGGTTCCCGGTTCTGGTTGCCTGCATGTCTTCCCTCTGGCTCATCTGATACAAGAAAGAATTTTCATTCAGATAATCCTGTGTGACCGCTGCCGCTGCATTGTATGATTTTACTCCGTTTGGTTTTGAGTCTGCCTTGAACAAAAGATGGAAAGTTTCTGTTCTGGTTGCTCCGTCACTTTGATAGCGCCTGTCTCCGGTGACCAAAAATGTGCCGTCTTCCTGAACGTCGGAAATAAAAACGGTGCGGCATGTGCGCAAAACGTCATATCCGTTGACCTTGAACCTAAGGAGCCTTGAACCGACTGTCTGTGCTGGAACAGGAACGTTTGCCACAGTCTTGGCCTCAGCGGAAGATTTGTTCTGACTGTTCTTTATTTCTTCTATTTCGGAAAGCACCTGGCGGAGGAGCTCTTCCGTTTCTTCAGAATCTTTTGTTTCTGAAAGCGGCTCTTTTTGATTGTTTTCCAAAATTGTTTCCAGGACACCGTTTATGTTCAGGTCCTTGATGTCGTCTGCCGTCAAAGATGGAAGGGGAACGCTCAGACCTTTTACTGCCGGAACGTCCGCTGTCTTTGTGCTTGTGCCTGATGCTGCCTGGGTTGAAGAAGATTTTGAAGATTTGCTCTGGCTGCTGCTTGAGATTCCCGGCCTGTAATATCCGCTTCCGATTACCGGTGCTTCAATCGTCGGCATGGACGGTGACGAGATGGACGGAAACGATGTGCTCTGTGCAAAAACGTGTGTTCCCGCCACTGCGATAAGGACCGTTAAGATTTTTTTTGAGACGCTAGAGATTTTCAAGGCTTTCCTCCACATATTCCAATCTTGTTTTAAGTTCTGCTATTGTTTTTGTCAAGCGGTCGCGCTCTTTTTCGAGTTTTTCGCGTGGGTCGCCTGTCTTTGCTTTCTTTTTCATCATGGCGATTACGGAGTCCGGGCTTTTTCCGCTTTTAAGCGCGTCGCTCACTTTTGCCCTCTGGTCAGGCTTTTTGATTGATGCCATGATTTTCATGTTGTCGAATCCAAGCTCTGCGTCATCGTCCTGTAGATTTCCGACTGCCGTTACAGTGCGCGCCGTGTTTCTCGGAAGCTGGAGCACACGGTCAAGGTAGTCCTCGTAGCGGATTGAGTTTTCTTCGCAAAGACTGTGGGCCTGTGAAAGCTTGCGTCCGAATTCGAGCATGAGTTTTCCGTTCGGCACTATATAATTTTCTTTGATGTCTTTCGTAAGCTCCTCAAGCTCAGGAACGGCTGAAAGATCCATCTTGTAGTAGCCTTTCTGTTCTGCAATCTCCAAAAGCTCGTGGAATCTTGCCCAGAATGCGTTGGTGTGGACCCTTCCTTTATGCGGCGGCTCTTTTCCCCCGTTTGCGGCAATCTCGGCTTCGTTCATCAGATGGTGGGTGTACTCGTGCACTGCGGTGTATACCAGCTGATTGTCGGTCTTGAAGTTTTTATTGTGCAAAAGGATTTCGCGTGTCTCCGGTTTGTAAAGCCCGTTGACCTTTTTGCTTTCCTTGCCTGTCATAGTCACTGTGAATTCCAGGGACGTGTCGGCAATGTCGAGCAGCATGTCCTTTATCTTTTCGTTGTCCATATATTTTCCCCTATCCCAAAATTGTGCAAATCAATCAAGAACCCCCATCGCTCCCAGAATCAGACTGGCGGCAACGGTGGATGCGGTCTCTGTCCTGAGGATTCTTTTCCCCATTCCCAGACGGACGAAACCGTTTTTTTCAAGCATGTCACGCTCAGAATCAGTCCATCCTCTTTCCGAACCGATTGCGGCAACGGACACGGACTGTTTTTCAGGCGGATTTTTTACAAGCTCCTCCCAAAGATTACCGGACGGATTTATGTTGTCCAATGCATATCCACGGAATGAACCGGACGAGTTTTTGATTTCCGAAAGGCACTCATCCAGCGATTTATGTATGAAAAGCTCCGGCACATGGGTTCCGGCTGCCTGAACCGTCCCCTCAAGAAGCATCTGGTATCCGGCATCGCTTGTCGCCAGATCAGATTTCAGATACGACTTTTCCCCAAGCTCGGTCGAT
>JAFPKH010000078.1:0-7305 GCA_017424825.1 Treponema sp.
ACATAAGGAGCGTCAGGGACTGGGGAACCGTTGCGGAGGCTTTCATTGCAGGTGAAACGGATCCGCGTGCGGCAGTCATAAAGATGCTTCTTGATTCTTCTTCAAAAAACAGGAGCAACATCCTTGCGCCCGGCCTGAATTATGCAGGTGCGTATGTGGGAAAAAGCGCGGTTGTATGCGTTAACCTGGCTTCATGGCATGATGAGACTAACACTCCGCTTGAAGGACTTCTTGCAGGCGACGGGGCTGAGCATATAATTGCAGAAATCAACTGGGCAAGGTCAAATCCAAAGGAATATTCAAAAGTCAGGCTTGAACCGCTTGTCAAAAAAGAAAAGAATCCGTTCCAGACGGCACTTTCCGAGCTGATCAGGGAAATGGAGCGCATGAAACCGGTTCCTCAGCTCAAAACGGCGGAAGGCTTGTGCAATGCAGCGGCAGAGCAGGTCAGCGCACAGGGAAAAACATCTTCCACGGCCTATGATTCTGCATGGCTGTCAAGGATTGCAAGATACGGTACTCTTAACGGCGGAAGTGAAATCCTTTATTTCGGTCAGGAGGCTCCGGAAACTGCCGTTGCATGTCTTTTGATAGATGCAGGATCTTCTTTGAGAAACCGCAGGAAAGCCCTTCTTTCACAGGCCTATGAATATGCGGGTGCTGCAACCGGAATACACGGAATCTACGGCGGCATGGCGTTGATTGAGCTTGCGCGCGGTTTTACCCCGGCTTCCGAATCTGTGTTTTTGTCGGGCAATTCTGATTACGGCAATGACATTACCAATGCGGAGGTCGAAGTTCTGAAAGAAATAAATTTCGCACGCGTTTCTCCTGCAAGCTATGTCCGCACAAGGCTTTTGGATTTGGTCACTTCCGAAAAAAACAGCTGGCAGGAAGCGCTTTCCGAGCTGATTTCTGATTTGAACGGCCTGGGTGCAGTTTCCAAAATTGATTTTTCAACCGATTTGCATGGCTGTGCGGCAGATTTCGCATCTTCGTCAAAAAAGAGCGGCAAGTCTGCAAGCGATGCTTCATGGATTGACAGGGTGAGCGGATCCGTTTCGTGGAGCAAGGCCGCTGAGCTTGTTTCGCTGGGATGCTACACCGCAAAGGACATAGTGATACAGCTTTTGGTTGATGACGGGGTTTCTGACCGTGGACACAGGCGCATACTTCTGAACAAGGACATGACACATGCCGGGGTCGCGATAGACGTGCATCCGAAATACGGTACGATCTGCGTGATAGACCTGATCCGTGCGGATTAAAACTAAGGAACGGCTATTTTTTCCCTGAATCAGAAATGGAAAGGAGCTTGTTGAAGATGAAGAAAAACAGGTTCCTTAAAAGATGCCTGATTATGAAAACCACCGCTATTCCAAGGCATGCTCCCTGAATGGATTTAAAAATGAAATATCCTGCGGCTGCACCTACCGGAAGAAAAATAAGGCCTGTCCTGAATGAAAGTGACTGTGAGAAAAGCTGTATGAAAAACACACCGAGGCTGATTCCTGTCATCACGTAAAGAAGCGTGTCCAGATGGAAAAAATATGCCGCGCATGCAACAAGGGAGACGGTTATATAGAAAATATAGTTTATCCTTGCCATGACGCTGATCGCGGAGCCTATGGCATCGGCCGTCCTTTCCATGTCAGCAGATTTGTCCAAGTCGGGGTTCCGGCTGTTTTTGTCAATCTTCAGGCCGCATTCGGGGCATACCAGGTTGTCCATGTCCTTTATGCTTTTTATTGTAAAATCAAAATCTTTCCGGCATTTCACGCAATATCTTGTCATAGTATGAGTCCGTCGTAGGCTGGGGAAACTGATCCGCCTTCCTTTGTTATTTTTTCAAGTCCTGGAAACTCCGGGATTTTCTTGTCGATGTAGTCCTGCACTTCGGAGTGGAGCATGTTGTGCGTCATGTGCGTGAACCATGTGTGCCCGGCTCCTATTTTTTCTGCGGCTTCCATGGCTTCAAGAAACGAAAAGTGCGTTGAGTGAGGTTTTTCCCTGAGCGCATCGATTACAAGATGGTCTATTTTCCCTACAGACCTTATGATTTCAAATGATTCTCCGCTGATTGAATTGCAGTCAGTTAAATATGCAATGCATTTTCCGTCGGAGCTGTCCTTTAAAATCCATCCGCATGTTTCGAGCGAACCGTGGATCAGCGGAACTGGGATTATCGAAATGCTTTTTATGACGAGCGGATTCCGGGCTGAAAAGCGTGCGCAGTCTATGAACGAAAGCTTGGGTTTGCTTCCGCCTTCCTTTACCGGTGTGAAAATGTAGTCGAAGCGTTTTTTTACGTCTTCAAACGTGCGTGCATTCGAATAGATCGGGAGTCCCGGGCCTTCTGTTTCGTCTGAGCTGCATTTTGAAGGATCCACGGATTTTGTGTGGCTGAACACCCTCAGATCATCAAGTCCGTTCAAGTGGTCTGCATGACCGTGCGTGAGAAGCACTGCATCAAGGGATTTTATGTTGAATTTAAGCGCCTGGATGCGGAATTCCGGCCCCGTGTCGATTACTATGCGTGCAGGTGAAGAAACGTAGGCTGAGCATCTGTTCCTTTTGTTTTTTTCATCGGATGAGCGGCATACCCTGCAATCACATCCGATTACCGGAACTCCATGGCTTGTCCCGGTTCCCGTCAAAAACATTTCCATAGGCTTCAGAACATCCAGGTGACGTTCAGCTTTGCGTAAGGATAGAACGAGCTTGTGTCCGAAAAGATTGACTGTGATCCTTCTGCAGAAACGATCATGACACCGCCCTGCAATCCTACTGCCAACGGAAGCCCTGCTACATAGAACGCGAATCTTCCGCCGAAATCGCCTGATTTAAGTGGTGATTCCAAATCTACCGTTTCAAGTCCGTCGCCGCTTTCGTATGTTCCGAATCCTGATGCAAAAGAAGCGTAGATTCCCATTCCGACCGTATCGAAGCATTTCTGCACCATCAGTCCGTTCTTCCACAAAACGTCGTTTCCGCTGCTTGAAAAAGGTCCGGTTACAGGTTTGTAGAGCACGGTTGATTCTGCTCCTATGTATATGTCGTCAATCAGGTAGCCGAGAATGATTCCTCCTCCAAGACCGCATCCCACGTCGATTCCATATGGTGAAAATGACGCTGCGGAGCTTCCTCCCAACCTGACGAACACGCCGTAAAAAAGGGTTTCCTTTGCAAGAGGGTAGCTTGAAGCGTATTTTGCGGTCACGTTGAATCCGTAGTTGAAACCGTCTTTGACAAGTCCTGTGAAAGTTCCTGATATTTCTATGTTTTTGGTGAATGACCTTGCTATCGATGCTGTTATCGGAACTCCGTAGAAAACATCGGATCCTGAGGTGAACGACGCTCCGCTTTCAACGGTCAGAAGGTTTGAGTGCTTCGGATACAGCCGTGCGCTTGCAACGGAACCAAGTCCAAGTCCGCTCTGGCTTTGCGTGAACATGGGGCGCACTATGTTTGAGTCCACCGTGAAGCTGTATGAAAAGCTTTGTCCTGCGGCCGTCATCGTTGCGGTGTAAAGTCCGTCTTCCACTATATAATTGTCTTCATCCCTTCCTGTCCATTTTTCTTTCTGATCCCATGAAGTGAAAGAAATCTCTTTTGAGTAAACCGTTTCCCCTTCGCTCGACGTGATTTCGAGCCTGCCTGTTTCCGGGGCGGTGACGGAGATGTTGAATTCTATGCTTCCGTTGTAGCCGTAATCTTTCGGATTGAAGAGAGTCTTTTCGGAATCGAATGAAAGCAGCTTGAAATCAGCTTTTTTCATGTTCATGGCAAGGGTGTATTCCCTTCCGCGGACTATGTTTACGGAATCGGTCTTTTCTTCATAGCCGAATTTTTTTGCAAGCACCGAATGTTCGCCTTCATCAAGCTCTATTCCCTTGGAGGTCGTTATGTTTCCGTCGCAATAGACAGCGGCTCCTTCAGGGTTTGAGATGACAGTAAGCTTTCCGCTGATTTTCTGCAGGTCGCATGTCACTTCTTTTATGACGTTCTCTTCGACCATGACGTATGAAAGATCGGTCGCGTAATGTACCTTGGTGATTTCAAGCCTGTGCTTTCCAGGTGTCATGCCGGTTATCGTGAGCGGAGTTATTCCTTTGTGCAGACCGTCCACGTAAACGCTTGCACCGTATATGTTCGCGCTTATATAAAGGCCCGTTTCGCCTTCTTCATCTTCACCGGTCGTTGCCGCTGCCGTGGATACTGAAAATATCATTGTCGCAATCATCAAAAAAATAAGACGTTTTTTCACTTTACCCTCCTAATGTGCGGCTGCCGGGGTTGTCCCGCCCTTCCATTATAATTCAAAAAACAAAGTATGCCTAGGGAATCAAAAAATTTTGCAGATTTGATTACATTTCTGATTTTCTCGGAACATAATAATGTATGAAGAGATTGTTTCTGTCATTTTTATTCCTTATGGTTCTTCCGCCTGTTTTTTCGGACGGATTGTTTTCTTTACGCGGCATCGATTTTCAGTCGTCGGTGTCATCAGTTTTTTCCGTGCATAAGGATGCTTCTGATTCCAAAATCAAGGCAGATTCGGGGATAAGGCTCAGGCTTTCGAATTTGACCGGGATTTTTTCGTTCAGGCTTCCTTACGCACGGTTTTCTGATTTTCCCCCTCCCGTTGATTTTTCTGATTTCCGCTTCGGGCTTAGGGCAAGCATTTTGCCGGATGATTTTCCCGTTGGCTTGAAGCTGCTTTCAGGGACTCTCGGATTCGGAGGTGCGGTTTCAAGGCTGAAATCTCCTGTTCCTTCATCTTATGGTGCGCTGCGGGCTTTTTCGCTTCCTGCATCCGGTATAAGGCCTTCGATTCCTGGTTTTTCGTCTTCTGCCGCTCCTTTTTCCGTTGCCCTTGTGCTGGAACCTTCCACGGAAAATTGTTTTGTGCCTGCATTGGAATTCGGTGCGACCATGGAAAATGATTTTTTTGCTTCCGTAAGCAAGAAAGTTCCGTTTCCTTTTGCAAAATCAGCGTCGGTTTCGCTCAATGCATGTTCATCGGTTTACGGGAGCGCTGAGAGGTCATCATGGTTTTCGGCGGAAAGACCGTTTTTGCCGGGGCGCTTTCTTTCTGCGGATGCCGAGCTTTCCTTGGTTTTTCCTTCCGCCGAAGTTTTTTTATGCTTTGCGCTGAGCCAGAGTCCTTTCGGTTTTTTCTATCCGTGGTTCCGGTCTGATCTTTCGTTTTCCGCCTCATGTTTTACGGTGAATTCCTCGTTTTATGCGGGCGACCCTCTTTTGATTTCCGCATCGGGCAAAAGAATCCCGGTATGGATGCAGGTTCAGATGAATCCTCAGTTTTCGTTCTATGCAAAGGACGTAAAGATTTCCAACGGATTGTTTTTCCAGATCGGCCTTGAAAGCTTCCGTTCACCCGGTCATTTGCCAGGCTCTTTGGAAGTGCGGTGGGACGGACGCATGAAATACGGACTGGGCAATGTTTCCGCGGACGCTTTTTTCGATTGTTCTTTCCCCGGTGGAAAATGGTCGTGCGGTGCAGGTGCGTCGGCTTCTTTTTCGTTTACCGGCTTTGATGCAGAAGCTTCGGTTTCATGGAATACGGGCGGCGGAAAATCAAGTCTTTCCCTGGATGCGTCGTTTTCCCCCGGATGTCCGCTGATCGAGTGCGCCGCAGTTTCTTTTTCATCGAAGTTCGGAGATTCCGGTTTTTTGTCCGGTTCATCCGGTTTTTCGGTTTCGCTCAAAAAGAAGTGGAAATTCTTTTCCATGACGGCAAAAATCAGTCTGTCCGTTGTTTTTTAGGGATTTTTATTGTAGTTTCGTTCCATACTATTGAAATTTATACCGCTTTCCTTTATAGTGTCACAAACCGTAAAATCTCTATATGTGGAAATTCTTTTTTGAGAGGTAAACAATATGGCTTTTGATATTACCAAAGTACGTAATATCGGTATCAGTGCCCACATTGACTCTGGTAAGACAACAACTTCAGAACGTATCTTGTTCTACTGCAACAAGATTCATGCAATTCACGAAGTTCGTGGTAAGGATGGTGTTGGTGCTGTAATGGACAACATGGAATTGGAGCGTGAGCGTGGAATCACGATTCAGTCCGCAGCAACACAGGTTCACTGGAAGGACATCACAATCAACCTGATCGACACACCAGGACACGTTGACTTCACAGTTGAAGTTGAGCGCTCACTGCGCGTTCTTGACGGTGCCATCATGATTCTTTGCGCCGTAGCAGGAGTTCAGTCCCAGTCAATCACTGTTGACCGCCAGCTTAAGCGTTATCATGTACCTCGCGTAGCTTTCGTCAACAAGTGCGACCGCCAGGGTGCAAATCCGATCCGTGTATGCGGACAGCTCCGTGACAAATTGGGTTTGAACGCCCACATGATGGAGCTTCCGATTGGTCTTGAGGACAAGCTTGAAGGCGTAGTCGATCTTATTGCAATGAAGGCGATTTACTTTGACGGACCTAACGGTGAAGATCTCCGCTATGCAGAGATTCCTGCACACCTTGTTGAGGATGCAAATAAGTACCGCCAGGAATTGATTGAAGAAGCTGCAAACTTCGATGACGATTTGATGGAAAAAGTTCTCGGCGGTGAAGACCCGACTGAAGAAGAAATCATCGCGGCAGTCCGCAAGGGAACGCTCGCTGAGCAGTTCGTCGGCGTTTTCCTTGGTTCAGCACACGTGAACAAGGGTATCCAGCCTTTGCTCGATGCAGTTGAGCGCTATCTTCCTGATCCGACTGAAGTACACAACTACGGTTTGGACCGCGACAACAACGAAGCTCAGGTCGAGCTTTTCAACGTTGCAGACAAGCCTTGCGTTGCATTGGCATTCAAGCTTGACGACGGCCAGTTCGGACAGCTCACATACGTCCGCATCTATCAGGGAAAAATCTGCAAGGGAGACGAACTTTTCAACGTCCGTGCACAGAAGAAGTTCAAGGTCGGCCGTATAGTCCGCATGAACTCTGCCCAGATGGAAGATATTACAGAAGGTATGCCGGGAGACATCATCGCGCTGTTCGGTATCGACTGTGCATCTGGAGATACATTCTGCGGCGGCGGACTCAACATCGCAATGACTTCAATGTTCGTTCCGAATCCTGTTATTTCTGAGGCAATCGAGCCTGTAAACAAGCAGGATGCGGCAAACATGGCAAAGGCCCTCAACCGCTTTACAAAGGAAGACCCGACATTCCAGACCTACGTTGATCCTGAGTCAAACCAGACGATCATCAAGGGTATGGGTGAGCTTCACCTGGATGTTTACGTTGAGCGCATGAGACGTGAATACAAG
>JAFPKH010000079.1:0-6164 GCA_017424825.1 Treponema sp.
CAATTTTGGTAAATCAGCCGGATTTTTAGCATTAACAGCAACTCTAACTACAGGGGATACTGTATATTTCATTGATCTGATAATGTGAGCTTGTGCTGATGTCGTAATAGTAATGAAATCGGGGCAATTTTTCAAATTACTTGTGAAAAAAGCTGCTTATATAATAGATGACTATTGCAAGCGAGACCATCAGTCTTAGGCCGCTTCCGGTCAAAAAGCCAAGGAACGAAAACCATGCAGATTTCAATGCAGTCTTGAAATTCTTGCGGTCGTGGATCAGCTCGCCTACCAATGCACCCAAAAACGGTCCCAGAAGAATGCCTATTATGTTTCCTGTGAACACACCGAGCATTACTCCGACCATCGCACCTCTGGATCCTGCTTTCGATCCCCCAGATTTTTTCGTGAAAAAGCCGGGGACAAAATTGTTCAGCACTTCCACAATGACGGTCAGCACGCCGAATATTATCAACGCGGGAATTGCAACGTTCGTCCATCTGACAAAATATCCGAGCATGAGAGCGCCCCAGCACAAAGGAGTGCCTGGCATACCGGGAACAATGCAGCCGATAATCCCGACGATAATCATGATTACGCCTACGACAATAAAAGCTATATCTTTTACATAAACCATGCTGATTATTATAAGTGAATGTATAAAAAAAAGGAACCTTCAAAAACTTACGTCTTCAAAGATTCCTTGGATTGGTCGGGCTAACCGAATTCGAATCGGTGACCTCTTGCCCCCCAGACAAGCACGCTAACCAGCTGCGCTATAGCCCGTAACATGCGCTTATAATATCACAAATTACAGGCTTAGGGAAGCATTCGGATTTGCATTTTTATGCCACGGAGATGTTGATCTTTTTTGCGGCTGCCTCAGCTTTGCGCGGGATTGAAACCGTCAGCACACCGTTTTTGAATGAAGCGGTAATTCCATCGGCATCAATATCCTGCGGGAGTGAAAAGCGGCGTTCAAAATCAGAGCTGCGTCTTTCGTGGATGAGCCATACAAATTCATCTTCCGGCTTTTTATTTCCGTTTTCCTTTTCTTCAACGGATGATATAGTAAGCACGTTCTCCTTCAAATCGATCTGAACGTCATTTTCTGAAAATCCAGGCAAGTCCATATCAAGGACATAGGCATTTTTGTTTTCCTTTACGTCCACTTTCGGGACATAATTTGCTGAAGTCTTGAATACAGGAAGACCTGTGCAACCGTCATTGAAAAGTGTGTCAAAAAGTGAAAGTTCGTTCATAATAAATACCTCCAAGATTGTTTTTTAAGGATTATTTCCTTTCACAAAGATATTTAGCAAAAAGCGTGCCAAGTTTTTTGCCGTCAACTGAGCCCCGCTCATGCGTTGCATTTACCAATAGATTTCATGCTTAAGCACTGAAATTTCAATCGATAAGGCAAAATTTTGGAACAAACGTAGCATTTTAACCCACCTGGCTGGGTAAATTTGACGCATTTTTTATAAAAGACAGATTGCTTATATGCTTTTTCTGCTCATAATTTATGGAAAAAAACAAACCCCGGCATAAAAAACACCGGGGCTTTCATTTATCAATCAATATAGGCCATCTCTAAAAACTCAATCAGATTCGGCTGCACCTGGAAGACCTATGTCCTTGCGGTAGAACATATCGTCGAATTTAATCGTGGCGATTGCCTTGTATGCTTTGTTCCACGCTTCATCAAAAGTTGCGCCGTAGCCTGAACATGCAAGAACGCGGCCTCCGCTTGTCACCAGTCTTGTGCTGTCCGGATTTTTATTCTGTGTGTCGCGCCTGTCCAAAATGGCTCCGGCAATGAACACCTTTGATCCTGTTGATATGAGTGAATTTTCGCTGCAAAAAATAGGAAGTCCCTTTTTATAACCCTGTGGATATCCGCCGCTGACTGCAACGGGAGAAACAACGTATCCTGGTCTCCAGTTCATCTTGAAAGATTTCAGCTCTCCGTCGACGATTGCCTCACACATGTGCTCAAAATCAAAATCCATGAGCGGAAGTACCGCCTGTGTTTCAGGATCGCCGAGACGCACGTTGTATTCAAGGCACTTAGGCCCGGATTCCGTAAGCATGATTCCGAAGAAAATAAATCCGCGGTAATCATATCCTTCAGAAACGATGCCTTTGAGGGTCGGCTCAAGGATGTCTCTGTTGAATTTTTCTTTGAGATCATCAGTAAAATCATCGACAGGAGAGATTGCACCCATTCCGCCTGTATTCGGCCCCTTTGCACCGTCAAGAAGACGCTTGTGATCACGTGCAGACACAAACGGAACTATGCATGCTTTTCCGTCCTTTGCAAAATCCGGGGTGGAAGAAACTGCCGCCAGAACGGAAATTTCAGTTCCTCGGAGATATTCTTCAATGACAAGCTTTGAACCTGCTGAACCGAGCGAATTGCCTTCCATCATTGAAACGACGGCTTCACGGGCTTCTTCAAGAGTCTTTGCAACTACTACGCCTTTTCCTGCTGCAAGTCCGTCTGCTTTTATTACGATAGGGGCACCTTCTTTTTCGATATATGCAAGCGCCTGGTCCTTATCCGTAAAAGTTTCGCTTTTTGCACATGCGACACCATATTTTTTCATGAAAGCTTTTGCCAAATCTTTACTGGCCTCAAGCTGTGCACCGGCTTTTTTAGGACCGACCGTCAGAATATCGGCAGCCCAGAATGAATCTGCAAGTCCGTCCGCAAGTGGATTTTCCGGCCCGATCACAGCAAGCGTACATCCCTCGTGGCGCGCAATCTGCACATAGACATCGTTTCCGCGGAATCCTTCAAGATAACCGCAATCGCTTGGGTTAACGTTCCGGCACTTGGCTTCCTGAGCGGTACCACCGTTTCCCGGCACACAAATAACTTCTGAAACAGCCGCACTCTGGGCAAGTTTCCATGCAATGGCGTGTTCTCTTCCGCCGCTACCAACAACAATGACTTTCATAAGCACATTATGGATTTAAAAATCAGTTTTTTCAAGAGAAAAATGACGGCTTCCAAAAAATCAAAACTACTGTTATAATAGAAAAGATTCTCCGAAACAGAGCGGTGAGTAAAAAATGTTGTACGTTAGAAACGCAGAAAAATGTCCAGAAAAACTCGTCAAAAACGGAAAGTGCGTTTTCGGTGGCTATGACGGTCATCCCGAACGGCTCGACATCCGCGGTGTTTCAAGGGTTTATCTGGATCTGCCAATTCCGAAATTTTTAACCAACCTCCGCATAAACAGCCGGCTTACGTTTATTTTTTCGCTCGGTGAATACATAGGTTCCATTGATTTTTTTGACGCAAAGGTTTTCGGCTTGGTTCAGGCAGTTTTCTGGAACACGACCACAAAGCAGCGCTTTTCATACAGATCCGTCATGGGACCAAGAAAGAGGCTCGTTCCGCACAGCCTTATAAAAGCATCTACGTCAAGCTATAAAAAGTCACGGTACATAAGAATCAGCTGGGACAGAACCATGACAAAGCTTTCCGCAATCTTCAATCTAAAAGGATATTCCGTCATGCCTTCGGTTGAAGCTGCATTAAAAGCTGTCCTTCCTGAGCAGACGGACGAAGAGCTTACATTGGTTCTTCCTGCACCGACATTAAGGCGCGGATCAGCAAGATATTACACGCTTCTTCCGGTTCATGGGGCAATCAATCTGATAGAAGCAGACCGCACGAAAAAGCTCATGGACGATGCCGACGGACTTTCATTTTTGGACATAAACCGCACGTACATGAAATTCCTCAATTCAACTGAATTTCTTACGGGAATCGGATTTATAGGTGAAAAGCGGATTTCATTCAGGATTGAAGCAGGCTCCCAGGATGCAGTGGATCCGGACAGATATAATGGAAACGCTTTGTTCTACGACGGAAAAAAAACATTGCTTCCGCCTGTTGTTATTACGCATACCTATGGTATAATGAAGACTTGGAACATTCAGGATACCGAAAATATGATAGACCTGACTTTCACGCCGATATCGGACAACCGGAGTTTTGTAAACACAATTGTATTCAGCATGGATTATCACACGATCTACGGAACGTTCAGCGGAACTCTGATGACCGGCGAAGGTGAAAAAATCAATATAAGTGCTGTTCCAGGACTTACTAAAACGAACATGATACGTCTTTAAATGGACTGTTAGATAGGAGATTTAATATGGCTGATGAAACACCGAAAGGCTCAACAAGGGCTTTTGAACCCGGCACATTTGAAAGAACCAGAAAAAATTTGGGTCCTCTTGATGATACCGAAAGAATGGAAATGGCTCAAAAAATCGGAGGCGAAATACTGCCTGAAAAATCAGTGCCTGTCGATCCTTCCAAGATGCCCAAAAAACGTAATGCAACCGTCATTGCAAGGGCAACCGGACACACATCAGCCGACACATCAACAAGAAGCGGCTCTCTTTCAGCAACCTCAGGTGTCAGCTCACCAAAAAGAACCACGGTGGCAAGCGACATAATGAAAAAAACGGACAGCGATCTTCCGCCGACCACTTCAAGAGACCTGAAGCTGATGAACAAGCTTATGATGGACGAAGAATACCAGATAAAAAGCGACAGGGGATTCCTCAATTTCTTCTATAATCTTTCATCCAAAAACAAAGAAAGGCTTTCAAAGGATTACGGAAGCTTCAAGGTAAAAAAGCAGGTTGAGCATCTCCAGATTTTCATCACTACGATAAAGACTTTCATCCAGCTTTCACCGGACACATACAAGGCAAACATCGCGACCGAATCAGATTTGAAATTCAAATTCCTACGAACCGTCGGTAAATGGAACCTGAAGACAATCCGTCCGTTGGCTGCAGAGCTTGAAGAAATGTCCGAAGTCCTGACCGTCCCGATGATGATTCCTTATGTAAAGGCAATGTATCATGAAATCATCACGGTCTACTACATCGGTGAACAGCAGATTCCGGCTCTCATAAAAGAGATTTTCGCAGATTTGAGCAAGTTCCCTGATCTGGACAAAAATTACCTTCAGTCACTTGCAAAAGAGGGAATCACCGAATGGCTTTATGTCCACAGCCAGATTCTTAAAGGACTCTATCCGCTTTTGATGCGCATGTGCAGCCAGGTATATGTAGAATTCCCGGAATTCTTCACAAAGCAGATTGCACAGATTCTCCAGTTCGTCGGCCTTTCAAAATTCGACCTTCTTTTACCGGAAAAGAAAAAGAAATCGGATGAGGAAATCAAGCGCGAAGAAGAGGAAGCACGCAAAAAGGCAGAGGAAAAACGCCATGTACCAGGCAAAAAAGATGAGCTTGTAAACATGGGTCTCAAACTCCTTGAGCAGCTTTTCCCGGATGCAGGATTCAGCCGCCTTGACAGCCACCCGGACATGTTCCCTTATTTCCAGCCGATCTACAAATTCAACGACGGATTCAACATGCTCAACCCGGAAAACGGTCTTCAGGTAACTATAGTCCTCGTGAAAATCCTCGATGATTTGTTCCACGGATGCAGAAACGTAAACTTCAATGTAAAGGCAGATGAAAAGCTTGGCCTCATGGACGACAATCTGAGCGACGTAATGGCGGACTGGGGTTCATATATCGATGATTTGTTCTATAAGAAACTGGGCGACTACATCAGGAACTTCATGAACTCTTTCTATTCACAGAGCGACTATCCGACCACAAACTACGGAAAGGAAAACATCAACAACATACTTTGGCGCGAAAAGCTTTATTTCCTGCCGAACCTGAAATTCTCCGCACCAACGCTCAACAAGCCTCGCAACGACAGCAAGTACAAGCCGCTTTATGCCCGCACAGATTATATAAGGACGGTTTTCACGGTCATTGGCCGCCGCATCGACGAAAACTCAGCAGCCAAAAAACCTGTTCTGGGAGTTCTGAACCCATGGGACCGCTACGAATTTGACATTCCGAACATCGTTTCAAAGCGTCTTGACGTTCTGCTCGGAGCCAAAAAAGATGATGCGCACACGGCAGCTACAAATGCAAACCTCATAAAGTATACGCTTTGTATTTCCGCCGTACTTGACTGGTGGATCAACAACGTTTCAAGCCCTGCATATACGACGAACGCCATGGATTTCTACCGTACAAGTCCAGAGGGCGGACCGGAATTTTCTGCAGAGCTTCGTGAAGACCAGAACCAGCTTTTCGTTGACGCA
>JAFPKH010000080.1:0-7024 GCA_017424825.1 Treponema sp.
AGACGGACAGCCTGACAATGATTTCTACATAGCGGCCAACTCAGACCGTGCGGACGTTCTTGTCACACTGCCGACGATTCTGGACGAAACGAAAAAATGGTACCGTGTGGCAGACACTTCAATAGACGATGATGATGCGATAGTTCCCGAAGAACAGCCGGAGCCGCTTCCTTCACAGGGACATTACGTCATACCGCCGAATTCACTGATCGTCCTTATGGCAAAATAGCCGGACGGGGCATCAGGTTATAGAGATTTTTTTACAAGTTTTATACAATATGTATGGAACATGTTTTAAAATAAAAAGTGCGTATCTTAAAACCGAAGTTTTTTGATATTGCCGAATTGGTTTCTTCCGGGGTTGAGGAGTTTCCGGAAAATGCCAGTAAAAACAACCAAGGAGAATTTTTTATGGAATTTGATGCAGAGAAATTCAAGCAGAACCTTGAAGACCGCCTTCGCCGCATGTACGGAAAGGACATCTCACAAGCCAGCAAGCATGACCTTTTTGATGCAGTGAGCGCTTCAGCCCTTGAAATCATCAACCCCAACTGGATGGCAACACGCCGGACATACGATGCAGCTTCAACAAAGCAGCTTTATTATCTTAGCGCAGAATTCCTTATGGGACGCGCACTGAGCAACAACCTTATCAACGCGGGGATAAAGGATAAGGTTATTGAAGTCCTCAAAAACATGGACTTGGAATACAACCTTGTCGAAGACGAAGAACCGGATGCAGGCCTTGGAAACGGAGGTCTCGGACGACTTGCAGCATGTTTCCTCGATTCGCTTGCAACGCTTGAATATCCGGGACACGGATACGGAATCCGCTATGAATACGGAATGTTCGAACAGCACATCATCGACGGCGAGCAGGTGGAATTCCCGGACAACTGGCTCAAGCACCGCGACCCGTGGGAAGTAAAGAGAAGCGACCTTGCAGTCACCGTCAAATTCGGCGGAGAAATCAAATACGGAAAGACACCGGACGGACAGGACAGATTCTACATCGAAAATGCAGAAGAAGTCACCGCAACGCCTTATGACATGCCTATCGTAGGATTCGGAAACAACACTGTGAACACGCTCCGCTTGTGGCAGGCTTCAAGCCCGAACGGATTCGACCTCCAGCTCTTCAACGACATGCAGTACAACCGCGCGGTGGAAAACCAGAACAAGGCACAGAACATCAGCCGCGTTCTCTATCCTAACGACAACGGTCCTATGGGAAAGGAACTCAGGCTCCGTCAGCAGTACTTCTTCACGTCAGCTTCACTTCAGGATCTGGTTCATGAGTATGTGCGCAAGATTGGAACTGATTTCTCCAAATTCCCGAACTACCATGTAATCCAGCTGAACGACACACACCCGGTAGTGGCAATCCCTGAGCTTATGAGAATCCTCATGGATGAATACAACGTGGGCTGGGATGAATCATGGGATGTAGTTACAAAGACATTCGCATACACAAACCACACTATCCTTGCAGAAGCTCTTGAAAAGTGGCCTATCGAGACATTCAAGAACCTTCTTCCGCGCATCTACCAGATCGTTGAGGAAATCAACCGCCGCTTCATGTTCGAGGTACGCGGTAAATTCCCGGGCGACTATGCAAAGCAGAACCACATGGGAATCATCCATGACGGAAAGGTTTACATGGCATGGCTTGCAATCCACGCATGTTTCAGCGTAAACGGAGTTGCGGAGCTTCACACAAAGCTTTTGAAGGAACAGGAACTTAAAGATTGGGCAACCCTCTATCCTCAGAAGTTCAACAACAAGACGAACGGCGTAACCCAGAGACGCTGGCTTTTGAGCTCAAACCCGGAGCTTGCCGAATTCATCACCAAGAGAATCGGACATGGCTGGGAAACGGATCTTATGAAGCTCAAGGATTTGGAAAAGTTCGCCGATGACGAAGAATCACTTGACGAGCTGATCCAGATAAAGCAGAACAACAAGGACAAGCTTGCCAATTACCTGAAGCATTCACAGAACGTACTGATCGATTCAGACACGATTTTCGACACTCAGGTAAAGCGTCTCCACGAGTACAAGAGACAGCTTCTGAACATCTTCCACATCATGTACCTTTACAACCGCATCGTCGAGGATCCGAATTTCAATCCTCCGGCACGCACGTTCATATTCGGTGCAAAGGCCGCATCCGGATACCGCCGCGCAAAATCAATCATCAAGCTGATCAACACGGTTGCTGAAAAGATTGTGAGCGACAGGCGTGTCCGCGGTAAGCTGAACGTTGTGTTCGTCGAAAACTACCGCGTTTCTCTTGCAGAAAAAATCATCCCGGCAAGCGATGTTTCCGAGCAGATTTCAACGGCAGGATATGAAGCATCCGGAACTTCAAACATGAAGTTTATGATGAACGGCGCACTTACCCTCGGAACCCTTGACGGAGCAAACATTGAGATCGTTGAGGCGGCAGGAAAAGAAAATGCCTTCATCTTCGGCCTTACGGCAGATGAAATCATCAAGATCAATGAAGAGCACAGCTACAATCCTCAGAAGTACCTTGACAGGAATCCGTATCTTGCAGAGATCGTAAATCAGCTTGTAGACGGAAAGACATACGACAAGACCGGTCAACTCTTCCGCGAGCTGCATGATTCACTTGTTTTCGGAGTCGAAGGACAGAGACCGGACATCTACTACATACTGGCAGATTTCGATGCTTATGTTGCGGCTCAGGAAAAGGTTGCCAAAGCTTATGCTGACAAAAAAGGCTGGGCAAGAAAGACATTGATCAACATTGCGAACAGCGGAAAATTCTCAAGCGACAGAACGATCGAAGACTACGTGCGCGACATCTGGCACTTGAAGAAGACCCACATAAACTAAAAGAAAAAAAATCGGACGTGCCTGTGAAAGCATGTGTTTTTGCAGGCACATAACTTATACATCAGGGTAAATCCCGACAGGAAGGCAACATGAAAGTTTTGGTTATAGGCGGCGCGGGCTATATAGGAAGCCATGTCGTAAAAGAGCTGATGGCAAAGGGACACACTGTCACCGTTTTTGACAACCTTTCAAGCGGACTGATTCAGAATCTCTTTCCGGAAAACGAATTCATTGCAGGAAGCATACTCCATCAGGAAGAAATAAACGATGCTTTCGCACGCGGATTCGATGCGTTCATTGATCTTGCGGCATTCAAGGCGGCAGGCGAATCAATGATAAAGCCGGAAAAATATTCAATCAACAACATCAGCGGAACAATGAACATACTGAATGCGGCGGTCGCAAACAACTGCCTCAACATGGTGTTCTCATCAAGCGCGGCTGTTTTCGGTGAACCTCAGTATCTTCCGCTTGACGAAAACCATCCTAAAAATCCGACGAACTACTACGGCTTCACGAAGCTCAAGATCGAAGAATTCATGGCATGGTACGAACAGCTCAAGGGACTTCATTTTGCGGCACTGAGATATTTCAATGCTGCAGGCTACGATCCTGAAGGAGTGCTCTACGGCCTTGAAAAAAATCCTGCAAACCTTCTGCCTGTCATGATGGAAGTCGCATGCGGAAAAAGAGAGAAAATCAACATTTTCGGAAACGACTACAAGACACGCGACGGAACGTGCATAAGGGATTACATCCACGTAACGGATTTGGCTGCAGCTCACGTCATGGCACTTGAATACATTGCAAAGGAGCACAAGAGCCTTACGCTCAACCTTGGAACCGGAAACGGAATCACCGTAACTGAAATGCTTGAAGCAACAAGGCGCATTACCGGAAAGGAAATCAAGGCTGAATACGTAGGACGCAGGGCAGGAGATCCGGCACAGCTTACGGCATCTTCGGAGCTTGCAAAAAAAGTCCTTGGATGGGAACCGAAATTCTCAGACGTGGACACGCTGATCGATTCAACCTACAAGGCCTATAAAAAATATTACGGAATGTAATTGACCAAGGGGGCAGCCTACCAAGGAAGCCCCTTATTTTTTTTAACGATAATTTTTTTGGAAAGATGACGATGAAAGAAGATTTTGACAAACTCAAAAAATGGATTGAAGAGCATGTGCATGACATGACAGCACTCGAGTCGCTTTTGACAAGCATACCGGCACTTGCTCCCGAAAACGGCGGCGACGGTGAAACAAAAAAAGCCGAAGCCCTTGAGAAATGGCTGATTGAAAATTCCATAACGGACATAGAGCATTTTGATGCACCCGATCCACGCGTAAGTTCAGGAAAAAGACCGAACATGGTAGCGACCATAAAAGGAAAATCTGACGGATGGAAACTCTGGGTATGCGCGCACATGGACGTGGTTCCCGTCGGAGAACTTTCGCTTTGGGAAAACGACCCGTGGACTGTCATTGAAAAAGACGGAAAGATTATCGGACGCGGAGTTGAGGACAACCAGCAGGGTCTTTGTTCAGGAGTGCTTGCAGCCCTTTCGTTCATAAAGCTCGGAATCACCCCGGAGCATACGATAAAGCTTTTGTTCATGGCAGACGAAGAAGTCGGATCTGCATACGGAATGAACTATCTTCTTGAAAATCACCGTGAACTTTTCGGAAAGGATGACCGCATACTGATACCGGACGGAGGAGACCCGAAGGGAGAGACAATCGAAGTTGCTGAAAAAAGCATTGCATGGTTCAGGTTCCATACAATAGGAAAACAATCCCACGGTTCACGCCCGGATTTGGGAAGGAACGCAAAGCTTGCCGCAGCAGACCTCGCTCTCAGGGTCAACGACATGGAAAACTTTTTCAACAAAAAAAATCCTCTGTTCGATCCGCCCCATTCAACTTTCCAGCCGACCATGCAGCTCCAGAACGTAGAGGGCATAAACATGATTCCGGGAGACGACGTGTTCTGTGCAGACTGCAGGATCAACCCGGACTATCCTCTTTCGCTTGTCAGGGAAGAGCTGAAAAAAAGGATTGCTGCCGTTGAAGAAAAATACGGAGTGAAAATCGAAGTGACGGAAGCCCAGGCAGAAGAATCAAAACCGACGCCGGTAGATTCATGCGTGGTCAAAGAGCTTATGGAAGCAATAAAGGAAGTTCATAACATCGATGCAAGGACCGTGGGCATAGGAGGCGGAACAGTGGCTGCCGGAATGCGCAATCTCGGATTCAACTGCGTAGTCTGGTCAACCATGGACGAAACATGCCATCAGCCGAACGAATATGCAATCATCGAAAACATCGGAAAAGATGCCATGACGATTGCATATATGGCTGCAAAATAAAGCTGCTTCTGATTAACGGATTTTCAGGAACAAACCGAGCACTGCAACTGATATGAGCAGCTGCAGGATCGTGAATTTTATCAGAACCTGTGTCGGTGACCATCCGCGGTTTTTACGCATATGATCATGCAGAGGGAAACGGACGTTCTTGAAAATCGTTATGTGGAGGAATCTCTTCAAGGCAACTTTCAAAAGCCCCATTCCTCCGTTTATGAAGATGATTGATGAGGTTGCAAGGAACATGAAAGGGTTTCCGGTAATCATTACGCAGATTCCCATGTAAAATCCCATGGCCCTTGAACCGGCATCTCCCATCAAAACCTGGCTCGGATATGCATTGCGCCACAGATAGCCCATAAGCACACCTACAAGGCAGAAAGTCATTACAGCCCATGAAGCGCCTTTTCCAAGATTGGGGATAAGAAGATAGTTTGCAATCTCAACGTGTCCCAAAATGGCATAGAGGATTATGCCCATGATGATCAGCGCAAGAAGAACCAAAGATGATGAAAGACCGTCAACGCCGTCGGTGCAGTTGGTCGTATTCACGGACACCCAGAGCAAAATAGTGGTGACTATTATATAAACCCATGGAGCAACGGCTACAGGATCCTTTACGAACGGGAACCAGAAATAAATCTTTCCGTCCGGGGAATCCTTTCCGATCGTATATGCCAAAAGACAAGCGGCCGCAACCGAGAGAATGAAGTCAAGCACGGCCTTTCTGTATTCGCCCCAACCTTTCTGGCTCCTGTCATCAAGATAGCCGGTGAGCATCATGAGCCACGTAAGCAAAAGCACTCCGCCCTGCTGAAGGTTCATCGGAATCAAAAAGAGGCAGAGCACCACGAAAATAGTGATGAAAATAACGCCTGAACCGGTAGGCTTTCCCTTGGCCGCTTCTGCAGTCAGCGTATATTCACGTCCACGGTCTGTAGGAAGGAATTTATACAGCTTCGGGAGCAATTTCCACACCAAGAAAAAACCAAGGTAAAGGGCTGCGACAATCAAAAGTCCGTAAGACTGAAAAAGCCTGGCAGGTCCCCAAACATCAGAAAGCCATTGACCGATATAATAAAGCATCCTTAACTCCAACTATATTCTATAATAATATGCAACAGCGTACAGAATACTAATGTTTTACGGTTTAATCAACATATACCGCAAAAAAAAACACTGGAAGACTACGGGCGTTTTTTCATGGATGCCCGGTATTCGTTCGGCGGACAGGAGAATTTTCTTTTAAAAAGAAGGATGAAATAAGAAAGAGACTCGAATCCGGCGTTCTCTGCAATCTCGGTAACGGATTTGTCTGTACTGCACAGCTCTTCAGCAGAAAGTTCCAGACGGTAATCATTGAGATACTGCACGAAACTGCGGCCTGTATCCTCTCGGAAAACTTTCATGAAACGGCTTGGAGAAAGACCTGCATTTTTTGCAGCATCCCGGACGCTAATCTTTTCAAAGAAATTTTCCTTTACGAAAGAAAGAGTCTTTTTAAGCCTTTCCGATTTTGCCTTGGAAGATTTCCCCGGATCAGAAACCGCGGCTTCATTTCTTATGACATAAAGAATTTCAAAAAGCCTTGCCTTTATAAGAAGCGCACTTTCAATTTCATCCTGTTCCCAAAACGGAGTCAGGTCTTTTACGAGCGGAAACAATCTTTCGTTCAGCCGGCTCTTTTTTTTCAGATGATATGATGAAAGCGACGTGCAGTTTTCGAATTTTGAAAGGAAGCGTTTGCTGCATATTGAATCAGGATTTTCTTCCAAAAACGAAAGATCAAAAAGTATG
>JAFPKH010000081.1:0-3078 GCA_017424825.1 Treponema sp.
CTGTACTTTATATGTGCTTTTGCCCGCAAGAACCGCAAGCTCATCCTGTTTGAATGGTTCGGGATCTGAGTGCCAGCCCATGTCCTCGTCATTTTTGCCGATTAAAATGTCAGCCGAATCAAAGCCGTAAAAATCCAGAAAGGCCTGATTAACTCCTAAAAAACGCCTGTCCTTGTCTTTCCAGAAAACGCAGTCTTGAGATGTATTGATTATACTGTCAAACAATTCAACGGTCATTTCCATAAAATCTTACCGCCAGCTGGTTTTTATACAGGAATATATTCAATTCTTGCCATGGACAATATTATACCACGTTATCGAAATTTTACAAAGCATTTTTGAAATGATTGTTGCATTATAGTTTTGTGTCCGCGGCAGTTTCAGTCTTTTCTTGCGAAGTTTTGTCTTATTTAGATTTTTTATGCCACCTTCCATTCTGTCCAGTCTATGTGGCAATATCGCATTACACAATCTGATTTTTTCATTCCAAGTTTTTCGTAAAACGGATGTTCAATGTGGATTGCGGCGTATTTGTGGTCGCCCGGCTTGCGGATTACCAGATTCTTGTTAGTCGGCTCAAACCCGTCCGGCAAAATCCATGCGGCTGTATAACCATGCATGCGGAAAAACAGACTTCGGGATTTTCTTTATGGCATAAGGCATCTCTTATCTATACCTCACCAACACTTCCGTGTGCAACATCTCCCGCTCTGGAAATTCTGCCAGCACGTTGTAATCAAATTCTTCATACTCTGTAATTCCAAATCCAATACGTGAATTTTCCAGCAGTCCGTTTTCTTCCAAAAGGGGGCGGTGATTTTCTTTGTTGTAATTATGTTTATACCACGCAGGAAAGTTTCCCTTTTTACCGGCACGTACAAAATCGTAACGGAGTAAATCGTAAATCAGATTTTTATCCAACGGGGTTTCCGAATCTACCGTTTTTGCAAAATCAATAATCAGCTCAAACCAATACGCTTCTTTTCTTGCTTGGGAAAAGGCATTTACATTGCGGTCATATTCAAGCAATGCGCAGAAAAATTTCCACGGGCTGGTTTTGCGGAAAACATAATTCATCGTAAATGTAAAAGTCCCCTTGTTCCAATATGTGTCGGTAACTGTTTCCATGTCCTTCAAAAATGCAATGTCATCAAAGCTTAAGTAAGGAGTCGAAAAAGTTTCGTAGGCGGGACTTTCCATCCATTTCCAGCCCTTGGTCTTTGCGAATTTTTCCATCTCTGTGCCGCCAAGGATTTTCAGAAAACCAAGTTGCAGCGCATCCGGTCGCAATGCCATTACAAAATCATAACTGCGGCCAAAGCTTTCCAAATCTTCATAAGGAAGACCTGCAATCAAATCCAGATGCTGATGGATTGTCCGTGGAATGCGTCTGATTTTTTCTGCAAGCACTTCGATGTTTGTGGAGCGATTAATTGCAGCCAGAGTTTTCTTGTTTGCCGACTGCACTCCCATTTCAAACTGCATTATTCCTTCCGGGATTTTTTGTAAAAACTCCAGCGCCGTGTCCGAAAGATATTCCGCTTCAATTTCAAAATGAAACATCGTCTTTCCGTTGTGATGGTCTAAAATGTATTTCCAGATTCCGATATAATGATTTTCATCAAGATTGTAAGTGCGGTCCACAAATTTCACAAGGCCGATGTTGTTGTCCAAAAAAATCTGAAGCTCGCTGCAGGTGCGTTCAAGACTTTTAAATCGCACGCGCTTATCAACAGAAGAAAGACAATAGGAACAGCCAAAAGGACAACCCCTGCTCGATTCGTAATAATAAATCTTGTGGTCGGGATCCGCAGTGCCAGCTGCAATTTCGGGATATGGAAAAGGAAGCTCATCCAGATTGTAAAGCAAATTCCTTGTGCCGCTAAAAGCAATCTCGTCTTCGGAATCAGCACTTCTATAATAAATCCCCTTAACGGCATTTAGTTTCGCCAGCACACTTTTCGGCCCATCACTAGATTTTTCAATCAGCTCCGTAAAAGTCAGCTCACCTTCGCCAAAAATAATAAAATCCAGGTCGCGAATATTCCGCAGATATTTTTTCGCACTGTATCCAAACTCCGGTCCGCCCGCACCCAAAACGCAATCCGGCAGAATCTTCTTAATTTCCGGGAGCAGCTTGCACACGTATTCCGCATTCCAGATGTAAGTTGAAAAAAGAATCCAGTCCGATTTTGAAAAAGCAATTCCACGCAGCACATCACCAATCGGCTGATTTATCGTGAACTCCGCAAGCTTGATTTCCGCTCTGGATGATTTGTTTTTGAAATGTTCATCCGCAAAATTTTTTAAATCGCGGATTGCAATGTTCGTGTGCATGTAACTTGCATTAATCGAAACAAGAAGTATTTTCATAATTTTCTCCAAGGACAAAATTACATCACACGGTAATCTCTATCTGATTATCTTCTATTCCAAGTATGCAGCTTTCGTAATATCCGTCACCGGTTGTTCTTGGACCGCTGATTACTTTGAAGCCGTCATTTTTTAATCTTTCGGTAAGGGCATCAACTTTTTCTTTACTGCCGGTACTGAATGCAATATGAACAAAGCCTGTCCGCAGCAGATTTTTTCCTTCATCTCGCACACCGGGTTTTGTCATCAGCTCAAGTCTGCTTCCATCTTCAAATGTAATGAAGTAAGAGCGGAAATCTGTTGTTTTATTATGATAGCCGCCGTTTGATTTTCCATAAAAATATTTTACAAAGAAATCCCTGCATTTTTCCAAATCGCTTACATATAAGGCAATGTGTTCTATTTTCATAATCACTCCGCAAGCAGTGTTAACCATAAAATCTGCAATTCCGCAGTAATTCCTTACAGTATAAAGAATTACGAGAAATTGCCGGGAACCGCTGATTAATGCTTCGTGTATTAATCAGCGGTTCCTTAATATATCATATTTATCCGGTTGCATCTTCGCAGACACGGTTGAGCAGCATTGAAGCAATTCCTTTTCCGCGATAATCGGGTGCAATTTCAAAGCAGACAATTGCCTTTACTTCGCCGCGTCCGTTGCAGTTGACGGCAGCTTCATCTTCCGGTGGAGTATGCAAGTCA
>JAFPKH010000082.1:0-3615 GCA_017424825.1 Treponema sp.
CATTTTGAGTCTTTGGCAAATTACTCTATTGAGGAAATGCTGGATGCAATAGAAAATATAAATCCCGATGCAGTTTTTATTGAAGCCAGAGAAGAGAATTATGAACGGTATGGAGTAGTGGACGGCCCTGTTGATATGTGCATCTCATATTGCTATTGTCAGGATAATGGCATACCTGTGGAAATGATTGATTACTGGAAAGTAGATAATGAGAATTACAAAACGAATACAACCACGGATGACAGGGATGACCATATACATCAAAACATTATGGAAAAACTGAAACTTTATGATAACCAGAAGATTCTGATTATATGTGGATTCGGGCATTTATATCCGCAAGCCAATCGATTGTCCTCTGCTGGGTTCAAAAAGGAAAAAATCCCTAATGTTTCAAAACTGTTTAAAAACAATGGAAAGGACTTTGCATACCCTACCATGGTATGTGATGTTTGGGAGAAAAGAACGCTGTTCTATGCGGACACTTACCCGGAATCAATACAGGCGGATGAAACAATAAACGATGAAGTGAAATCGCAGTGGCCGGTTGACGAGAATCATTGGTTTTATAATTCACAGATGAAGTATTGTAATCTGTTCAAATCAAATCTGTTATACAATTCCAATTTGTCGAACTGATGGCTTGGTGAATTAAATAGGAAGATAATTGCAACAAGGGGTCAAATATAATGCTCTTTATAATTCAGTTGCTTTTATATTGCCTTTTGTTTTAGAAAAAAAATCCTTCGTTACCTATTGATAATTTTTCCGTAATGCACTATTTTATAAGTGTAGTTAGTTATAGCTAACTCAAAGAGGAAAAAGTTCGCAATGAGTTTCAGTAAGTCCTTAATCCATTTTTCGGCACCGACAATCTGCGGGATAAAGCCTGCAAATCTGTTTTCCGTAAAGCCGGAATCATTTTTCTGTGCGGAATACCGGATGTGGAAAAAGACTCTCGCTGGATATGGCCTTGCGCTCGATGCAGTGTGGCAGTCTGAAAAATCGGTGCAGGTGATTGTCTACAATATCCGCTGGCTCAAACGCATTATGGACGACAGGTTCATCCTTTCCTATCTGTATGGAAAAGGCTATGTGGATTGCCGCGACATTACCGGAACCGTAAGACAGATTTTGTCCCGCATGAAAAATGTTTCGCCGTTTCCGCATGAAATTGGAATCATTCTGGGCTATCCCTTTTTTGATGTTCTGGAATTCGAGAGGCGTGGCGGACGGGGTTGCAAATTCTGCGGCTGCTGGAAATCATATTCCGATGTGGAGAGTGCCAAACTCTGTCACTGTAAATTCAGGGAATGCAGTTGTATGTGCAAAAAATGGTTCGATGAAGGATACCCCCTTTTCAGAATCATAGAAAAATATAAAAAGGCCGTGAACGCGGTCTGAAGAGAGGTACTATATGAAGGTTGCTGTAATCTATGCAAGCACGACCGGAAATACCGAAGCAATGGCAAATGCCGTGTGTGAATCGGTAAAAGCAGCAGGTGCGGATGTAGTTTTTGGAACTGCGGACAGTGCAGATAAGGCGGAGGTTCTGTCATGCGACGTAATTCTTTTGGGAAGTCCGGCAATGGGCGATGAAGTTCTTGAAGACACGATGGAAGATTTTTATTCTGCCGTCGAATCGTCTCTTGGCGGAAAGAAAGTCGGAATCTTCGGTTCTTATGATTGGGGCGACGGACAGTGGCTCCGTGATTGGAACGACCGTTTGACTGGAGCAGGTGCCGTATCTGTCGGTGAACCTTTGATGGCGCATCTCACTCCGGATGATGATGCAATCGCGCAGTGCAAGACCTGGGCTTCATCAGCAGTAAAATAAAATGCATCTCTAAAAAATCACGGGCACTCGGTGGACTTGCATCGGGTGTCCTTGCAGATAATTTCTTTCGTTTAAAAATCGTGGAGTAAAAAATGATTTCATCTGTCTCACCCTACATCGGAAAGTATAAAAAATACACGGTCATTGCATCGATTTTGACAACACTCGGAATCATTGCGAACGTTGTTCCGTATTTCTTTTTATATCAACTGATTGTGCCTCTTGTCCGTCACGAACTTCCAGACTTTCAGTTTGTGATTGTCCGTGTCGCAGCAATTTTTGTGTGCCTTGCGCTCTATGCAGTTTTGTACAGCCGTGGACTTGCATTCTCACACATCAGCGCCTACAATACTCTGAAAAATATCCGCGTTTCATTAAAATCAAAATTGGAAAATCAACCGCTCGGAAACATAAAGGAAATCGGTACCGGACAGATTAAACGTGTTTTTACGGACGACATCGACCAGATTGAAATTCTTCTTGCACATGCGATACCTGAGGGGATTGCAAATCTTACGGTTCCGCTCGTCGTAATTCTTGCAATGTTTTTTGTGGACTGGCGGCTCACTCTTTTGACACTCGCAACAATTCCGCTTGGTGCTTTTGGAATGACCATGATGATGAAGGCCGGCACAAAGTTGATGGGCGCTTATTACGAGTCGGCAAAAAAAATGAACAACACAATCATTGAGTACGTGAACGGAATGGAAGCGATAAAAGTTTTCAATAAAGACGGTGACAGCTTCCGACGTTTTGGAGATGCAGTCCGTGGCTATCGTGATTTTACTCTCGCATGGTACAAAGTTTGCTGGCCGTGGATGGCTGTTTACAATAGCACTCTTCCGTGTCTTGCGCTTTTTACTTTGCCGTTCGGGGGACTTCTTGTTTTGAACGGTACAATCGATTTAAGCCAGCTGATTCTTGTTTTGTGCATGTCGTTTGCCGTAGGACCAGCAATTTTACGTGCGCTAAGTTTCGGCGGAAAAATCCCTCAGCTGAATTACAAGATTGCCGAGCTTGAAAAACTGATGAACGGTGAATCAATAAAATCCGGAACGAAAAATTTTGAAGGCAAAAATTATGATGTCGAATTTAAAGATGTGAAGTTCAGTTATAGGAAGGGGGAAGTCTCCCCCTCACTCCAGCCTGCTTCGCAGTCTTCCGCTACCCTCTCTCCTAGGGGTGCTACCCCTAAAACCCCGGACACACAGGTTCTGCACGGAATCAATTTGAAGCTAAAGCAAGGCACGACAACGGCTCTCATCGGTGAGTCTGGAAGCGGAAAATCAACGCTCGCAAAACTGCTTGTCCATTTTTATGATTTGGACTCCGGCTCAATTTCAATCGGCGGACAGAACATAACGGACATGTCGATCGAAGCTTTGAACAATCAGATTTCGTATGTCGCGCAGGAACAGTTTCTTTTTAACACGACGCTCTATGAAAACATTCTGATTGGACGACCGGATGCTACGCGCGAAGAAGTTTTGGATGCAGCCCGCCGCGCCCAGTGCGATGAATTTTTGGCACGCTTCCCGAAAGGCATAGACACAAATGCGGGTGACAGCGGAAAACAACTTTCCGGAGGTGAACGTCAGCGCATTTCACTTGCACGTGCAATTTTGAAAAACGCACCAGTCATTGTACTTGATGAAGCCACTGCCTTTATGGATCCGGAAAACGAAGAAAAAATGAATGCAGCAATCAGTGAGATTGTAAAAGACAAAACCGTAATCGTAATTGCGCACAGACTTTCTTCTATTAAAAATGCAGATAAA
>JAFPKH010000083.1:0-2564 GCA_017424825.1 Treponema sp.
ACGATTATTGACTCAAGCAAAAATAAAAAAGCAAAAATCTTGACTCTTGATTCAATGCAGTCTGTAACCCAGAACGACATCAAAAAAGGTGCGACATATCTCGGAGCTATGCAGAAAAATCTTGAAGTGCTGAAAGAAGCGTTGAAGTAAGATATTTCACAAGACTTATTTATAAACGGCAAAAGGCATCTTTTAAAAAGGTGTCTTTTGTCATTGCAAGGAGGCGGCATGAAAATAGCAAAAAAAGTAGACTTGGTACTTATGATTCTACTTGTCTTTACGCAAAGTGGATTTTGCGCCGGATTTCAAAAAGTGGATGTTGACCTTTCGCGGCTTAGTGGAATCATGGTTTATTCGGAAGTTTATAACATGATGTACGAACCGCAAAAATACGCAGGAAAGACAGTCCGAATGAAGGGAATGTTTTATGCCGTCACGGAAGATCGTCCAAAACCTGTGTTTGCATGTATTGTTCAGGATGCGACCGCATGTTGTATGCAGGGACTTGAGTTTCGCCTAAAAGGAAATTATAAATATCCAACGGACTATCCGCCTGTTTTTTCAGAAATAACTGTTTCGGGAACTTTTTTTTATGAAAACGACGGATGGTTTGTAAATATCGGATTAAAGGATGCTGTTTTGGAGGCCTGGAGATGATTCTTTTAAATTGCGAAAATCTTTGTGTCGGTTATGAGGGAAAAGGTGTTGCCAGCGGCATAAGTTTTTCCGTAAATCAGGGTGACTATCTTTGCGTCATCGGGGAAAATGGAGCGGGAAAATCAACATTGATAAAGACCATACTCGAACTGCAAAAACCGCTTTCTGGAAAAATAGAGCGGCATTATAAAAAAACGGAGCTGGGCTATCTTCCGCAGCAGACCGTTGTTCAAAAGGATTTCCCGGCCACGGTTGAAGAAATTGTGCTGTCAGGTTTTTTAGGAAAAATCTGGTTTTTTTACGGAAAAAACGAAAAACAGGCTGCCCGCAAAAATATGGAACGTTTCGGCATAGAGAATTTTGCAAAAAAAAGTTTCCGAGAACTTTCCGGCGGACAAAAACAGCGCGTCTTGTTGGCACGTGCCATGTGTTCTGCCCAAAAACTGCTTGTGCTTGACGAACCTGTTGCGGGGCTGGACCCAAAAATAACGGAAGAGTTGTATGAGTTTTCAAAGGACATAAATAAAGAGGGCCTTACAATCATTATGATAACGCACGACATGCAGGCCATCAAAAATGCAAGCCACATTCTTGCCATAGGAAGCGGACAGTTTTTCGGAACAAAAGAGGAATTCGCCAAAACCGAACAGGGAAAATATTTTTTGGGAGAAACAAAATGAGTAATTTATTTGAAACATTTTCATTGTATTTTTCTTTTCCATTTGTAAGATACGCTCTAATAACAGGCACTCTGATTGCGCTCTGTTCTTCATTGCTTGGCGTTACGCTTGTTTTGAGACGCTTTTCATATATTGGCGACGGACTTTCCCATGTTGCGTTCGGTGCAATGTCTTTTGCCGCTGTGTTCGGACTTACGAATGACATGCTTATTGTCCTCCCGATGACCATAGCGTGTGCAATCCTTCTTTTGTGCGGTGGAGCAAGACGCAAGATAAAAGGCGATGCTGCAATCGCAATGATTTCTGTAGGAAGCCTTGCGCTTGGATATCTTTTGATGAATATTTTTAAGCCGTCGTCTAATCTTTCCGGCGATGTCTGTACTACACTTTTCGGCTCAACCTCAATCCTTACGCTAAGAAAAGCGGAAGTTGTCCTGAGCATTGTCCTGAGCATTGCGGTTGTAATCTTTTTTGTCGTGAGCTACAACAAATTCTTTGCGCTGGCATTTGACGAAACCTTTGCAAATGCTATCGGAGTAAAGACGAATCTGTACAATTTCCTGATTGCCGTGGTCATTGCAATAGTGATTGTTCTTGCGATGAATCTTGTAGGCTCCCTTTTGATTTCGGCACTCATAATATTCCCCGCCATGAGCGCGATGAGGATTTTCAAAAGCTTCAAACTTGTGACAATTTCTTCCGCAATAATTTCTACACTGTGCGCGGTTATCGGAATGTTGATTTCCATAATTGCAGGAACGCCGGTAGGAGCAACAATTGTTGCAATAGATATTGTTGTATTTATCATCTGTTTTGTGGTTGGAAAATTTGTAAGAAAATAAGTTGCTTGTTTAAAAAAAATTCTGATTTTAGGGTAGACATCATAATTGCGAGTTAGTATAATCTAACTCAAAAAAGTTAGTTTATGCTAACAAGGAAGCTTTTATGATTTCATCCGTATCCCCATACATCGGAAAGTATAAAAAATACACAGTCATTGCATCGATTTTGACAACGCTCGGAATCATTGCGAACGTGGTTCCGTATTTCTTTTTGTATCAACTGATTGTTCCGCTAGTCCATCACGAGCTTCCAAGTTTTCAATTTGTGATTGTCCGTGTCGCAGCAATTTTTGTGTGCCTTGCGCTCTATGCAGTTTTGTACAGCCGTGGACTTGCGTTTTCACACATAAGCGCCTACAACACTCTGAAAAATATCCGCGTTTCA
>JAFPKH010000084.1:0-3578 GCA_017424825.1 Treponema sp.
ATGTGAGCTTGTATTTTTTTTCATTGAGGCTTCCTGAACCAGATTCTATTTCCGCCGCATATACGATCTGCCTGCGCCTTATGCTTCCCTGAGAACCCGTGAAATCATCGGAAATCCTGAACCAGTTGAATCCGCTTTCAAGAGGGACGTATGTTGTTCCTGCCGTCAAGCTGAGACGTGAAAACGTTCCTGTCTGAAGATAAAGGTTGTATCCCGGAATCCAAAAAAGCCTTTCGCCGCGTTTTGCCTGGAACCAGTAGGATGTCTTTCCTTCGAATTCAAGTTTTTCGGATGTCCTTGCAATCAAAAGCACTTCGCTTCCCTGAGCCATGGATTCGTTTCCGGTAAGATTTTTTGCAGGTTCCGAATATTCCGCCGTGTTGTATTTTACAAGGCCGACGTTTACTTTTTTCTTTCCTTCGCTTGTCGGGAAAATATAAAGCTGACCTCCGGTAGTGCCGCGCTTTTCATTTTCGCTGAATTCAAAGCATGAGAATTCTTCGTTCAGCTTCAGTTCCGGTAGTCCCGCAGGAATTATGATGACTTCGCTTACCGTACCGCTTGCATCGTCAATCAGCTCGACCAGATCCGGGCTTCCTTCTTTTCCTTGTATGCGCACTGCACGGGTTCCGTTTATCTTTTCTGATTTTTTGTATTTTTCATCTATGGTTCCGTCGAACGGCACTGACTCAAAAAGAACTTTTTCGTTCTTCGTGATTTTCGTCACCCAAGGATTTCCGTTGACCAGATCGAAAGTCTGTTCTATTTCCTGAGACTTGTCGTTTACGGAAAGCCTCTGTATGTGGCGGAATGTTTCTATGCTGATTTCCTGCGGCCTGTCATAGTCTCCGTTTTCTGCCTTTATGCTTGAATTGCCTGTAAGATTTTCGTTTGCCCATGGATTCACTATGTCCGTTTCTTCTTCGCCGTTTTTTTCTTTAGGCCTTATGCTTTCTTTTCTGTTCGGATTTTTTCCGTCGAGCATTATAATCTGTGAGTCAGGCGTAGTACCTACAAAAGTCCAATCATTCTTTTTTGAGCAGGAAAAAAATGCCAGCAAAGCCAGCCCTGCAAATCCTATTTTCGTCGCTGTCTTTTTCATGAAAGAGAGTATAGTTTTTTTGAGCGTGAAGGTCAAAGGCTCCGTTGTGTCATGCGGCTATAAATCTTCATGCTCTGCGTGGTGCCTTTCTTTTTCCGTGTAGAGGCTTTTGTCCGCACCTTTTATGAGGGTTTCAAAATCAATGTCGCTTTTGCCGTCGGTCTTGAAAGTTCCTATGCTCGACCTTATTTTATACGGAAGCTTTGATTTTGCATTGTATGATTCAAGGTATTTTTCGATTTTTTCTTTTATTGCATCCGTGTCGGCATCACCTTCAATGACTGCAAGGATTTCATCTCCTCCGAACCTTACGCAAAGTGCTGATTGCGGGCATGCACGTTTCAATGAGTTTGCCGTCTGAAGTATTGCGTTGTCACCTGCTGAATGACCGTACAGATCGTTGATTTTTTTGAGCCTGTCCAAATCAGAAAGGATAACGGTGAGCTTTCCGCCGTTAGATTCAAGCTTTTCTTTCAGAGGCTTGTATTTGCGGCTGAATCCGACCCGGTTGTAAAGGCCTGTGAGCATGTCGAACTGATATGTCCTGTCCAGCTGCTCGACTATCTGCTTCTGGTATTGTATTGCAGCGAATCCGCCGATTGATGTACGGAGCGCGGTGACCAAAGTCGGAATCCTTGCGTAGTTTATTATGCCGTAATTTCCGAAATGGAAGCATACATATCCGAACGGAACTCCTGCATAGTCAAGCTCGTTGAAAATCAGCGGGTAGCCGTTTTTGAGATGCACTTCAAGATTTTCTATTATCTTGCTTTTTTCAAACGGCTTCGGCTCGAACGGTTTTTTGCCGTCAGTGTCGTAGAAGAGAATCATGTTGTTGTCGAATGTTTTTTCACCTTTCTTTTTTGTTTTCCCTATTGTGTTCATCCTGCTCACGTAAGATTTGTTTATTACGACCGTAAGGGCATGGAAAGGAAAGTAGTTGAGCGAATTGGATGCATCGTCTATGTTTTCGGCTGTCTGCATTTTTTCAATGACGCGGAAAACTGCTTTTGTGTCTTCTGGAAAATTGAAAAAGCGGTTGCTCAGTTTTGAAAAATAATCCGGCGGTGGAATCGTTTCTTTTACGCATCCGCATGAGGCCGCAATAAAAAGTTCCGGCTTGATCAACGTTTTCTGCGCAATCTTTTTTCCTGCGAGCATTTTTTTTGTAAGAACCGAAAGCTCAATTGCAAGCGTGATATGGTTGCATTTGACCGATGTAATCTGCGGAGTGGAAAAGTAGATTTCATCAAGCCCGTCGAATCCTGTTACGATTATTTTTTCCGCAAGGTCTATGTCGAATTTTTGGATCATTTGTTCCGCGCTGATTGCCATTACGTCGTTCGCACAGATTATCGCTTCCGGTATGTGTCCTGACAAAATTATTTTTTCAACTGCATCCTGCGTCGCTTCGGCAAAAAAATATCCGTATGTAATCATGCCGTCTTTAAAAGGAATGCCGTTTTCTTTAAGGACTTTCCTGAAGATTTTTTCACGCTCGTCTGAAAATGAATTCCCCGGTATGCCGCCAATGAAAATAACGTCCCTTGCCTTGTGGTGTTCGATTACATGCCGGGTGATTGCCTCGAAGCCGTATTTGAAATCAAATCCGATTGAAGGAACGCCCTCATATTTTCCGTTGACCAAAATGACCGGCTTTCCATGTTCCCTTGCTTTTTTTATGATCGACTCCGTTATGTACCGGCTTTTGATCTGCTCGTCCATGATGATTATCGCATCAACTATATCGTAGTCAATAAGATTGTATACGGCACATTCGGTGTATTCTATTTTTTCGCTCCAAAAATTGTCGGAGCAGATGTTGTAGACGAATATCGACGTGTCAGTTCCGTTGAGCTGCTTGTTCAGCGTGGTGAGTAAATCGTAGTTGAGCGTGTCGTGTATTCTTGCCGTGCAGAATGCAACGATTTTTCTGTTTGCAATCACGGAAAAAAGAATAGCCGCTTTTTGTTGATTTTTCAATGGGTGAATGTACCCGGAACAAGCATGCGGCATCTTCACTTGAATATTTATCAACGGTTGTATATAATTTATGCATAAATTTACATTTTTTTTTCGAGGGTAACTATGGCAAAAGACAAGGTAATTTTGGCTTATTCCGGCGGTCTTGACACAACTGTCATCATCCCGTGGCTTAAAGAAAATTATGATTATGACGTAATCGCAGTCTGCATTGATTTGGGACAGGGTGACGACTGGGAGGCAATAAAGTCCCGTGCGCTTAAGACAGGGGCGGCTGCATGTTATGTGGTTGACGCAAGGGAAGAGTACATTACCGATTATGTTTTCCCTGCGGTAAAGGCAAATGCCGTTTACGAGGACGAGTATCTTTTGGGAACTTCAACAGCGCGTCCGCTCATCGGAAAGATTCTGGTGGAGTATGCGCGTCAGGAAAAGGCGGTCGCAATCTGCCACGGAGCAACCGGCAAAGGAAACGACCAGGTCCGCTTTGAGC
>JAFPKH010000085.1:0-5271 GCA_017424825.1 Treponema sp.
ATGAGCGTAAAAGACGGAATGCTCGTTTCAAACAACGGGCAAATCGGAATTGATTCTGATTTGTTCAACATAACGCCGAAAAATTTCGACTCGGCTCCGTTGCAAAAAGCGGACGAAAAACTCACCGCAAGCACCGGAAACAATATTTTCATTTTGATTTCAAATCCAGATTTTGAAAAAGCAAAGGAAGCTGCACGGACTGTCTATGAAAATCTGGACGGGCAGGAATATTTTACCTCCGTTTCACTTTACAACGACATAAGCTCATATTCAGACGTGACGGATTTTCTCTTCAAATACAGATGGAACCTTCTCGATGAAAAATCAATAGACTTGATAAATTCGGAAGGAGGCGCGGAAACTTTTTCACAGAACGCGGCCGCAAAAGCATTCGGATTTTTTACGCTAAGCTCAATGGAAAACATCGAACGGGATCCATTCATGCTTTCCGAATCCAACCTGACGAACTATCTTAACGCACTTCAGAATTCCGGCACGGCGATGAGCGTAAAAGACGGAATGCTCGTTTCAAACAACGAAGGAATCTGGTACATAATGCTCCGCTGCACGCTCAGCAAAAAAGGCACTGCAATGGCAACGAAAGACAATGCGGTAAACGCAGTCTATGCAGCATGTTCTGCGCTTGAAAAAGACGGCACGCAATTCATCTATTCCGGAACACCATACCACACAAACGAAAGCTCATCGGCTGCATCAAAAGAAATCACCATAATTTCAATAGCATCGTTTTTAATCGTCATCATCCTTCTGATTGCGGTTTTCCGGACTCCGGTTCCGATTTTTTGTTCGCTCGCATCAATCGGAATTTCTGTCATAACGGCATTTTTGTTCACATCCGCAGCGTTCAGCAAAGTGATGATACTGACGCTCGTATTCGGGACGACACTGATCGGCTCATGCATAGATTACAGCCTGCACTATTTCATGCAATGGGCGGGAAATCCAGAACTGAAAAATCAAATTGAAATAAGGAACCATCTTCTTCCCGGATTAAGCATGGCGATAATTTCCTCATGCCTGTGCTACGCAATACTTTTGTTCGCTCCGTTCGAGCTTTTAAAACAGATTTCCCTTTTTTCTCTTACAGGACTTTTAAGTTCGTTCCTTACGACAATCTGCATATACCCTGCACTTCCGCTTCCGAAAGGAAAACGTGAGCTGAAAATAAAATCACTCTACGCTCAGAAAAAAGAAAGCAGCAAAAGAAAACCTGTCACGCGGATAATCGTCGCATCGCTTTTTATATTTTCCATAAGCGCAATAATAATATGCAGGAACCATATCGGAATTGAAAACAACATTTCGAAGCTTTATACGATGAAAGGCCGGCTGCTTCACGATGAAACTCTTGCCGCAAAAATAATACAGTACAGTCCGACCGGCTGGTTCATAATACAAGGCGAAACGGAAGACGAAGCTTTGTCGAACGAAGAAAAATTCAGAAAGACGCTTGAAAATGCATCCGGCGGAAACATAAAATACCTGAGCACGACTCTTTTCATACCGTCAGTTGAAAGCCAGAAAAAATCACGCAAGGCATGTGAAAGGCTTTTGGAACTGAGCGAAGAACAATACGCACTTCTTGGATTCCCGGAAGAATATGCAGATTCACTGCGCAAGGATTTTTATGATTCGGAAGGAGATTTCATTTCTTTTGAAAACGGAAACATTCCGCATTCTCTTTTTGATTCCATATCCATGGTTCATCTTGGAGAAATAAACGGAAAATTCTATACTGTGCTCGTACCCAACATGGTTTCGGATGAAAATGCATTTTACGGACTTTCATCTCTGGACGAAAACGTCTGGTTTTCAAGCAAGAGAACGGACATAAACAAATCGCTCGACTCGCTTACGAAAATGGTTCTGATTTTTTTCGCGGTCACATATCTTTTGATGTTCATAATCCTGAACTTTTTTTATTCGCTCAAGCAGGCATTGAAAATAATTTCCATTCCGCTTTTGATTACGCTGATGGTGCAGGCTGTATTCGCTGTCCTAAAAACCAAGCTGGAATTCTTTTCAGTGACAGGACTCATTTTGGTTTTTGGGCTTGGACTGGATTACATAATCTACATGATCGAAAACGAAAAAAACAAGGCAAAAAGCACCCGGAAACTGGAACCGTTCACGACGCTCATTTCATTCGTAACCACGGTCATTTCTTTCGGATCAATTGCGCTAAGTTCGTTCCCGCCCGTTCATTTCATGGGACTTGCAATTTCAATAGGACTTACCGTAGCTTTCACGGCTTCAAAATGCTATGACAGAAGCTGAGCCTATTTTTTTCCGAACAAGATTATTCCTATTGATTTGAAAAATCCAAGTGAGCGGTAGATTTTCACGGTATCCAAAAACGGATTGAAATGCGTCGCATGATTTTTTTCAGAATCATAAATCGTCTTGATCGGAACTTCTTCAATGCCGATTTCTTTTTCCAAAGCAAGGCAGAGCATCTTGATTTCAAATTCAAATCTATCGCCCTTTATGCCAAGGCAGTCCGACATAAAAGCTTTCGGAAGTCCGCGGAGTCCGGTCTGCGTGTCCTTCAAATCTTTTTTATAAACCGTCTTTATAATCTTGTTGGTATTTCTGTTTCCGAACGCACTCATTTTCGGAACGCCTGGCTGGGTAAAATCACGGCTACCCATAATAAGCTCCGACGGATTTTTTTCAAGGGATTCCATCACTTTTAAAATGCACTCCGGGGAATGCTGTCCGTCAGAATCAGCGGTTATGCAGCCGATCAGGTCCGGTATGTTTTCGATGCAGAATCTGAATGCGGTTTTCAGTGCGGCTCCCTTTCCTCTGTTTTTGTCATGGACGATCACTTGCGCATGGAATTTGTTTTTTGCAGTTTCAAAATATTCTTTATAATCTTCACCGCTTCCGTCATCGACTATCACGATATTTTTTATACCGGCATCGACGAGCTTTTCAAGAAGGCTGACAAGACGCGCGTCAGGTTCATAGGAAGGTATAATCACAGGGATACGTTCTTGGTTCACATTCATCTCCGCTCAAAAAAATTCATTTTCATTTAAAATATTCCTGCACAAAATCACAGATTGCCTGATCATATTTTTCCTTGTTGTTTATGCGCACGTGGGAATGAACGCCCTTGTCGAACCAAACGAGTTTTTTCGGCGACCGGCATTTTTCATAAAGACGCTCAGCTTCTTCCGGGAGTGAAAATTTATCCTCGCGGCTGTACAAAAACAAAATCGGCTTTTTATAATTCTGGATGCGTGCAATCGGGCCGTCATGGAATGTGTCTGCATGTGCATGGCGTTTCAAAAGCAGCATCATCACAGGAGTGGTCGGGAAAGTAAGATGCTTGTCCTTGACCAGATGATTGTAGAATGAGTCGCGGAAAGTCGTGAACAATCCGTCGGAAACAAGACCCTGCATATAATCCGGGCAGCTTTCATCAACCATCGCATACAGTGCGGCGGCGGCCCCCATGCATATTCCATGGCAGATTACGGATTTCATGTTTTTCTTTTCATGCAGGAATTTTCCCCATGCAAGAACGTCCACATATTCCGTAAACCCGGTCGTGTTGTATTTTCCTTCTGAAAGACCATGGCAGCGGTTGTCAAGCAGAAGCAGATTGTATCCCATCTTTCTGTACGGCTCCGCAAAATAGCATGAATAAAGGCAGCTTTCGCTTCTTCCGGCAATCACTATGCAGGCTTTGTCATTTCCGAAATCAAAATACTGTGCGGCAAGCTTGAACCCGGCGCTTTCGATGCTCACTTCCTCACGGAAATCCTTGTAGCTTTCACCCCACTCTTCACCTTCGGCAAACATGGTCATCTGTTCCTTGTCTTTTGTGTCGGAACATTTTCTTCCCCACTTCTCAGGCTTTGTCCTTACAAGAAGAATGCGGTAGATTATGAACGGCGGAAGGAACACGAATACAATCACATTCAAAAGTGCAATTATGCCGAGCGCAATCAAAATTATTTTCAAAACCATATCAGAATCCTATCATAAAATGAATTATGTCCTGGCCGCCATGAATTACGTTCGTTTCCAAATCCGGGAAAAGTCCGGTTATAGTACAGCTGACTTCTTCGACCATTTCATCGGAAGCATTTTTTCCCACGGCAATCATGCATGCATATTTTCCGCTCATGCCGCTGATTTTTTTCATGGCAGATTCAAGCGTCGTCTTTATGTCACCGGAAGCAGCGACAAGCTTCCCTTTGTAAAACGCGATGCAGTCATCTTTTTTGCATGAAACGGAATCCTGTGAGCAGGGCTTTGAAGCAAAGGTCAAGGAAATGACATCGGCACCAAGCATGCCCTCGTTCATAAGCCGCAGCCTTTCAGAAAAATCATCAGTCTCGACCTGACCCATCGCAAGTGCATAATAACCTTCGATTTGTCCTTCTGATTCAAGGATTGAAACGTTCGTCTTACCGGAAATCTCCACGGCCTGACGCGCCGCAAAGAAAATGTTCCTGCTGTTCGGCAGTACGATTATGTGATCGGCATCAAGGGAATTGAAAGCATCGACGAATTCTTTGGATGAAGTGTTCATCGTGCTTCCGCCTTCAATGATTATGTCGCACCCGAAGCTTTCATAAAGCGTATGCATTCCCTCGCCGTTTACGACCGCAATCACCGCGATTTTTTTATGGACGTTCATCTGTTTTTTGACGTTCATGTGAAATTCATGCTCATTCTTCTGAATCTGCATGTTGTCCATTTTAAAAGTGACGAACTCACCGTATCTCTGGGCAAGCTCCAGAACTTTATACGGCTTCATCGTATGTATGTGGACTTTTATGCGGGAATCATCCTGAAATGCGACTATGGAATTTCCGAGCGGCTTGAGATTTTCGATGAAATCTTTCATGCTGAAATCATGGTCATATCCAGATGCGGACATGAGCTGAAGTATGAATTCAGTGCAGTAGCCTTCGTTGAATTCACTGTCTTCGGTAAAGCTGTCAGTATCGACCGGCTGAGGAAGATTTTTTGAATTCATGCCGTCATCCGTAAATACGCTTTCAAAATCTTCCGTTTTTCCCAAAAGACCTTTGAGCATTCCACGGACAATCTGGATCCAACCGCATCCGCCGCTGTCAAGGACTCCGGACTCTTTAAGCACAGGGAGCATTTCCGGCGTCTCAAGCAGGACTTCTTTCATCACGCTCACATAATCAGAAAGCATGGCATCGATTGAACCTGCATACGAAGGAAGATTACCGCGGATTTTTTCGGCACCCATACGGGCAA
>JAFPKH010000086.1:0-3070 GCA_017424825.1 Treponema sp.
AGGATCGACTATGACAAGTCAGATATCCGTTAAAAAATTCCCCCTACCCCCCTTTATTAAGGGGGAATCAGTGTCTGGAAGGAGAATCTTTTCTGCGGCAGATGCTATGAATTGGCATTTATCTTTGACTCAATTTATTTCAGCATTGTACCAAGCATCTTGGATGGCTTCTGGTACTATTTCGATTCACAATAATTCATTTCCGATTCATAATTTCAAAAAGCTGATTCCTATACTTCCAGCTCCACAGTAAAGGTCCAATATTTTTCATTTAATTTCTCATATACTTTGTGCAGCTGTACCAAAAAGTTTTTCTGCTCAATGTGTGTTTGTCTGAAAGAATGAGAATGGAGATATTCTAAATTTTGAAGAAACTATTTCATTTGACTCTTCTTTTGGAAAATTAAATTCTTCGTAAATATATCAGTCTCATCGTAAAGTTTCAGTGGTGATATCTTGTCATCTTACGATATCGGCAAGTCCACTATTGTATGTGACCACAAAAGTTGATATATTTTTTTGAATAAAATCATCAGTTTTTAATTGATTTTTCAGATTTTTTCGTTTTTGTTTTCATTCTATATTATCGTCCAAAAGTGGAAACACATTTAAATTTATCAATAATTGATTTGTGTTTTGTCACTCTCTAATTACTAAATGTCTGAAAAATCATCTGTGAAATTTCTGATCAAATGTTGGTAATCATGATTCAAAACAGAGTCTTTTTACATGTTCAAATACTTGATTCATTTTATCTGAAATTAGTCAACAGCTGTCTATATCGATTATTTTGCTAAATTCTCATTGCTTGTGAAATCATAGATTTCGTTTTTCATCTCTTCATTCTTTTGCTGAAATGTATACTCAAAAACTAAATTCGATTTTATTTCTATATCATTTTTCTTTTGGAGATCAAATGATTGGCAAAAATGTTGGTTTATTTTCCAATTTTCTAAAACAGTCTTGTACAATTCATTCTTTTAATTCAAGCTGTTTATCGTAGCTTATCATCTGTCGTTTACATCCACCACAACCGATCTTATTTGAATTATTTATGTCTTTTTTTAATGGTGTGAAAAAATGTGGACAGAATATTTCATTATCTAAAAAATTTTTATCATATTCATGAATTTTGGCTATATGTCATTCTAGGTAATCTGAATGTTTTTTTGTGATATTTACATCAACAATACTTCCTGGTAATGCTCATCATTTTATCAAAAGTTTTTTCCCATCTTCGAGTTTTGCTATTCAAACTCATCCGTATCCGATTCTTTCTATTTTGATATTTTTTAGGTTTTTCATGTATATTTATGTAAAATAATAATTATTGTGCTTTTTAATAAAATTTGTGTTTGTTTCAATTGAAAAATTTTTTTATAAAAATTAAAATGGAGTGTTTGTAGCACTCCATGATTTTCCTTAGGTAGCCTGACAACTTGAGATTCAAATTGTCAGGCGGCAATGATCGCCGGGACCTGTTCGGTAGGTTACGCCAGTCGGTGTTCTGATGACGTTGACGTCGTTGTCGCAAGTTCCTCGGTTATTGCTCAATGTAATCTCGTAGAGATTTTGCTCGGCGCTGCCGAGCACGCACATGTCGCCGGGACCTAAAAAGTTTTTCAGTTCGGTCGCGGTACCAAGGCACATCTCTTCGTTGTTTTCGCCTTCATAATTGTGTCCGGTAAGATATCCGGACGCTGGCATGTCGCCGGGACCTAAAAAGTTTTTCAATTCGGTCGCAGCGAAGTACAGATTTGTGAAAGCATTGTCGTCGTTGTTGCTCAGAACTCTTTGTCCGCCGAGCATCGCGGACGCCAGCCTGTCGCCTGGGCCCAAAAAGTATTGCATCACTTTGTTGGCGCCGGTTGTAGCCGAAGTCTCGTTCAAGTTGCACATTTCGTTGCATCCCCATGGTATGAGGAATGGTGTAACGGCGGTGTTGGCGGTGAGTGCCGCTGCCTCAGGCATGTCGAACGTAGATTGCGTGGATTCTTGAGCAGTGATTTTTTGCGGCGGCGAGGCCTTATTGTCCACATTGTAGATGGACTTGGCCGTCGTTGTCGTCGCGAATGCTGATAGCAGCATGATAAAAAGAATGAATGACATCATCTTTTTCATGGGGCTAATTTTTTTAGAGATCCTTTAATGTTAATCGACAATATCCATGGATCCATATGGTTCTGTCTTAGATTCCGTGTTCTTGGCTGGCGGTTGGAATCATTAATTATCCGCTAGCTGCTTTTTTTTTAATTTTTCTTTCTTTGTCTGGGGTCATTCCTCCTTTCTATTATTAGATTTACACACGTTTGTGTGTATTGTGTTTAATTATTTTTAGATAAAAGTCAATGCTATTTTTAAGAAAATTGATATAGAATATTTTATTTTTTAATAAAGCAAAAAAGTACGGCAGCGCCGTACTTTGATTTTGGAGTTCCGAAATATTATATTTCGGTTTGTTCCAAGAATGGATAGCCGTAAGCGGCAGCAGGAACGAAAGTGTTCTTGATGGCGCGAGGGCTGGTCCAGCGGATGAGATTCCATAAGCCGCCGGCCTTGTCGTTGGTGCCGCTGGCGCGGGCGCCGCCGAAGGGCTGCATGCCGACCACAGCTCCTGTGGGTTTGTCGTTCACATAGTAGTTGCCTGCTGCATGGCGCAGTTTTTCGTTGGCAATTTTCTGGGCCTTCAGGTCGTTACCAAAGAAGGCGCCGGTGAGAGCGTAAGGCGAGCTTTGGTCACAAACATCCAGCATTTCTTCGAACTTGTTGTCGTCGTAAACGTAGATGGTGATGATGGGTCCGAAGATTTCTTCCACCATGCTCTCGTAGTTCGGTACCTTGGCGAGAATGACGGTAGGCTCCACGAAGTAACCGACGCTCTTGTCGCAGTTGCCACCGAAGACAATCTCGGCGTCAGTGCTGGCTTTGGCACGGTCGATGTAGCCCTTGCAGTTGTCGAACGAAGCTTCGTCGATGACGGCGTTCACATAGTTGGTGAAGTCTTTCACATCACCCATCTTGATGGTGCCCATCATGTCACCCACGCGGTTTTTCACATCGTTCCACATTG
>JAFPKH010000087.1:0-3818 GCA_017424825.1 Treponema sp.
AATAGACTGAAGGAAATTTCCGGTGAATTGAATGTCCTTGAAAATGAGCGCAAAGAAAAATTCGGGGGAAAATCCGTAGACGACGAAGAAGAAAGATTCAAATCTTGTTTGGAAAAATTGAAGGTTGCCCGTGAAAGTGCAAATGAAATAAAAGAAAATGCATTGAGAAAAAAAACGGTTCTTGTTTCAAAATCTGAAAGTCTGAAAAAACAAGCCGAAGAAAAATCTCCTAAACTTGACGAAGCACTGGAACTTTTGACCGTAACTCTGAAAAAAAACAATTTCGATTCTGTCGAGCATTATCTTTCCTGCAGGATTGATGATGAAAAACTGAAGGAACTTAAAGATGAAAAATCTGCCGTTGAAAGAAACGATGCTTCGACGTCAACAGCCGTGAAAATTGCGCGTGAGGAGCTTGAAAAAATCAGATCGAAAAAACTCACTGAAGAATCTGCGGATGAACTGAAAGAAGAACGTTCGGAAAAATCAGAACTCCGTGACGGATTCAACAGGCGGATAGGAGAAATAAATTCAGTTCTTGAAAAAAATGAAAATGCAAAAGAAGAATATAATAGAAAATATGAGGAAGTAAAAAAAATAAAAGAAGAGTGTACGCTGTGGAAAGAGATGAAAAAGATAATCGGAAAAAATGACGGGAGCGATTTCGAGGTTTTCGTTCAGTCGATGGCACTCCAAAATCTTCTCATAAAAGCGAACAGATATATACATTCAATAACAGGCCGCTATTCCCTTGTGCAAAAAAACGACAAGGTTGATTTTATGATTCATGATGACAACTATCCCGATCCAAAAGATGACAGACCGATAGTCAACATGAGCGGCGGTGAAAAATTCATCGTGAGCTTGTCGCTGGCATTGGGCATTGCAGAACTTGCAAGCAGGAACGTTCAGGTCAACTCGCTTTTCTTGGACGAAGGTTTCGGAACGTTGAGCGGAATGCCTTTGATCGAAGCTGTGAACGCACTTAAATCACTCCAGTCAAGCGGAAAGACTCTCGGAATAATAACCCACGTACCCGATGTCATAAAGGAATTCGACCAAAAGATTGTAGCAGAAAAAAACGGCGGCACGAGCATTCTGAAAGGTGACGGAGTGAGCCATAAAAAAACTGCGGACTTATGGCACTGAGGCTGGTTCCATGCAATGCATGTTGCACTGCATGTTGATTTTCCTTCGGATTTAATATAAAGTTATCATAAGCTACTTTGTCGGGAGAAACTGATTTACTGCCATCGGTTCTGTCCGACAAGAATTGGAGATGTTATGAAAGCAAAAAAAATCATTTTGGCATTACTTGCGCCTTTGGTTTTATTTTCGTTTTTTTCATGCGGAAATAAATCGAAGCTCAATGACGGAACTTTCACCGGTAAGGGTGAAGGCAGAAACGGCCCAATCGAAGTTTCTATCACCGTCAAAAACGGAGCCGTCAAATCAGCGGCAATTATAAGCGAACAGGAAACCGAAGATATCGGAAAGCCTGTGGAGCAGCCCATACTTGACAAATTCATCCGCTATGGTGGAAAGACAAAAGGCATAGATGCAGTCAGCGGAGCGACAATCACCGTAAACGGTATGATCCAGGCTCTTGAGGATGCCCTTAAAAATGCAAGGGGAGAAGCAGTCGAGAAAACCGGTTATGAAAATACGGAATGCGACATTGTCATCATCGGTGCAGGTGGTGCAGGACTTACGGCGGCAACCGAAGCGGCGAGCAAAAAAGCAAAGGTAATCGTCCTTGAAAAAATGGGAATCGTCGGAGGAAACACGAATTCTTCAACAGGCGGAATAAACGCTTCTTATACAAAAGAGCAGGAAAGGCTCGGTATAACTGATTCACCTGACGTTTTCTACGAAGATACGATGAAAGGCGGAAAATACTTGAACGACCCGGATTTGGTAAGGACTCTCGTTGACAATTCAGCGGCCATGGTAGACTGGCTTGAATCTGATCTTGTCGGTGCAGATTTGAGCGACGTCGGAATTTTCGGCGGTGCAACGAACAAAAGAATCCACAGACCTCAGGGCGGTTCCGCAATCGGTGCGCATCTTGTCCCTCATCTTTATGAAGCGGCTTTGAAACAGGGTGCTGAAATCCGCACGAACAACAAGGTCGTTGACATCCTCAAGGGTGATGACGGAAAAGCATGCGGAGTAAAAGTCGAGCATGAAGGAAAAACATACGAGATCCGCGCAAAGGCAGTGATAGTTGCGACCGGAGGTTTTTCTGCAAATCAGGAAATGGTGACCAAGTATCAGCCTGGTCTTGCAGGATTTGCAACGACGAACCACAAGGGGGCCACAGGAGATGCATTCGGTCTCGTTGAAAAATTCGATGCAGCATTGGTTCAGATGGAGCAGATTCAGACCCACCCTACCGTCGTTCCGGGAACAGGAATAATGATTACTGAGGCTGTACGCGGTAACGGAGCAATCCTCGTGAGCAGGACTGGAAAACGTTTCATAAATGAAATGGAAACGCGCGACGTTGTTTCTGCCGCAATCCTTGCAGAACCGGGCGCAACGACATTCCTTGTCTTCGATCAGAGCGTAAGGGATTCATTGAGCGCAATCGGCGGTTATGAAAAGCAGAATCTTGTGACCAAGGCCGACACTCTTCCTGAACTTGCTGACAAGCTCGGCATAACAGGAGCAGAAGCAGAGCAGTTCGTCAAGACCATTTCTGAGTACAACGGATTTGTGAGCGCAAAAGACGACAAAGACTTCCACCGCAACCCGGAAAGCATGGAGCGTTCTTTGGAACAGGCACCTTTCTATGCAATCGAAGTTGAGCCGGCAGTGCACCACACTATGGGCGGTATAAAAATCAACACGAAAGCACAGGTCATCGACAACAAGGGGTCCGTCGTTCCTGGTCTCTTTGCAGCAGGAGAAGTTACGGGCGGCGTTCATGGTGCAAACAGGCTTGGTGGAAATGCTGTGGCAGACATCTGTATTTTCGGAAAGATTTCAGCCGACAGTGCGCTTGAATATGCAGGAATCGCAAAATAACTGACTGTTTTATAAAGGTGGTCACTACGGAAGCGGATTGATACAGCGATGTATTGACCCGCTTTTTTTCGTGCGGCTTGGCATGGCAATTGAAAACGAATCTATTCCAGAATATAATTCACAAAACCTATTGACCTAGTTAGTAACTAGGTATATACTCCATTTTCGTAATCAATAAACCAGGAGTAAAAAATATGAAAAAAAAGATTTCAGCATTTGACGTCGTACTTGCGGTTTTAAGCGCATTTCTTTTCGTGGGGATACTTTTCATCTTCAAGCCGTGCGGTCCAAAAGAAGACGGAAGCTGGATGCGCTGTCACTGGGCCGGAATAAGCGTTGCTGGCGTAGCGGCTGTTTTGACCGTAATCAGCATCGCTCGTTTTTTCTTTGATTCAAAAGTGAAAACCGGAACCGATATTGCAATAATACCTTCGGCAATCCTTGCAGCTCTTCTACCTGGTACGCTGATTTCTCTTTGCGGAATGAAAACAATGGTCTGCCACACAACAACGAAACCGGCCGTGCTTGTGATTTCAATTTTGATTGCATTGACGGCAGCCGTAGATTTGATTTTTTTGATCAAGTCAGCATCAAAAAACAAGGCAGGTCAGCAGTAAGATGACGTTCAAAAAGTTTCCGTTTGCAAATGTATCAGGAAAAAAAGGAAGGAGCGCAGCTTTGATTACGTTCGCCTTTTTTCTTACGCTCTCAGTTTGTGCAGGCTCCATCATTCTCTTTTCCGTACAGAACGGACTTAAGAATCTTGAACTGCGTCTGGGTTCCGATAT
>JAFPKH010000088.1:0-6688 GCA_017424825.1 Treponema sp.
AACCATAAACGACGATACCGGAAAATCAATCCGCTATATGGTTGAGGCGGCAAGGTTCTAGGATTCCATGACCGTAAGAACAAGGAACAAAGTCTACCTGATATTCTTCATCATATCTCTCATTTTTATGATCGGTGCCATAGCCGGTGCCGTGTTCCTGACCAACGAAGGCCTCATGCACAGGACCGGTCTTGAACCTAATGAATGGGCGGTCGCTTCATCCGTAATAGCCATACTCATGTTTTTGTGCTATGTACCTGCAGCTGCCGGATTCATATGCTTCGGATTCGAAAAGACAAGCTCCGATGAAATAGTTTTCTTCCTGATTTTCCTGATATGCTGTTTTTTTGAAGGCGTGAGGCTCCTTTTTCCGTATCAGGAACTTTACCTTGCCATGGCCGCGAATTTCAAGATAATCTACCCCGCTTCCGGGCTTCCAGATTCATCGGTCGTGCTAATGTGCATGTCAAAATTCGTGATTTTCGTAAGGGCAATGGCTTATCTTTCGCTTCTATGCATGCCGGTTTTCCCGCTCATAAAAAAATACATGACGGTTGAAGAGCTTCTTGCGCTGGCATGTGCAATAAGCGTGCTTACCGCTGCAATCTGCAAGATAAGGGTGAATGAATTCCAGACAAACTACACTCATGCGGTCGCAAACTACAGCCATCTGATCTGGGCGATAATCTTCGTGTTCACGGCCACTTTCATGCTCGTGGGAAACTACATAAATTTCAGGATGAAAAAGCGTGTTCCTGAAAGCCTGGGTTATCTTGGCACGGTCATAGGCCACCTGACGTTGACCCATGCATACTCATTCCCGACGCTCGTCATAAGCGCATCAGTTTTTTTCCTCGGAACCATAGTCTATCTGAGGAACATACATTCAAGGCTCAACAACGGCTGATAAAAAATCAAAAATCAAAGAATCAAAAAAGCAAGTCCGCCGATCGCAACGGGAATTATCAGGTTGTCGAAATCCCTGAGAGGAAGTATTTCTATTATCATCCCGGTACCGGCAAGAATCAAAGACGCTGAAGGAACCCTGCAGACGATGAACGAAGAAACGAAGATTGCAAAAAAACATGTAAGGCTTCCTGCAACGGTCTTTCCTTCCGTAAAAGGCACTTCCACCCTTCCATAGAGCTTACCGGCAAGGCTTGCAGAACCGTCACCGAAAGCGAGCGCAAAAATACCTATGCACGCACACTCACCTTTCCACATCAAGGCGGCCGCTATTATTCCGCATGCAAGAGTGACCGGACCGAGTACGAATTTGTTTTTGTCCCGCTCCCTGGCTGCAAATGTAGTTATCATCGATATGACGGGGATTTTTTTTCCGTGAAGGCGCGCGATTTCAGAAACGACGTAAACCACGACCACGGACGAAAGAAGAGATATGACAGGCCAGTATGCAAGGTACAGCAGAAAAGGAACTGCAGCAGAAAGCATGTGTATGCTCTTTCTGAACAGCTCCTTCCTTATCTCAAAGTGCCTGTCGTTAGATATGCAAGCCTCTTTTTCACAAACATCCATTACTTCTGCTTCAGTATTTCCTCTCCGTACATTGCTTTCGGAATGTCGGTATAAATCGTCGGTTCCTGCCCGTAAGAAGGATTCGCGGCATAGGTTGAGTTCACGTACGCAAGATTGTTCGTAGGATCCCTTTCCATCGTCTCCTGATCACGGGTAAGCGCATCCCATGCACGGCTGCTTTCCTGGAAATTCACGAATGCCTTTCCGTTGGTCTCGCTTTCGCCGTTGAGGTTAGCTATGCGTGAAAGAACTACGCCAAGATTGTTCGTGGCCTTTCTGTATACATCGACCAGATCCGCATGATCTGATCTTCCCTGCGGAAGAATCGTCGTGTACTTTCCTATTATGTCGTTGAGGTTTTCTATCAGCTCCTGGTAGTATCCCTCTGCGGTAAAATAGTCATTGTTGATTGCAAGCGTGTTTCCGAGAGCAAGCAGAGTATGGCAGTCCTTGCCGTTCGAAAGCTCGTTTCCGTTCACGAAAGAATCCCATGCACCGTCATAGTCATGGTTTATGTAATCTATGTAGCCGATCTTGTAGCGTACCGGAGCGGTGTCGTTCTTGTTTGCAACGGATTTCTTGAAGTTGTCCAATGCAGCGTCCATGTCACCGTTTATGAAATAGTTTATGTCGCCCAGATCTGCATAGAGGATTCCGATGTCCTTGGTGCCATCGAATGCGCCCGTGCGGTTTTCCTTTTCAAAGAGGTCGATTCCGTTGTTGTACGTCTGCTGTGCAAGTATGTATTCCTGCTGCTCCTTGTACTGCTCGCCCAAAAGCCTGTATGCGTTGATGAAAGTCCTCGTTTCCTTTTTCGTGCGGGTGCTTTTTGCGCTGAAAGCATCGATTGAAGCATTGAGCATGGATTCCGCATTCTTGTATGAGCTTGTCACTATTGAATAGCGTCCCATATTATAGAGTGCGGTCGGATTGGTCTGGTCTTTTTTCACCGCCTGCTCAAGCAGATCCTTCACGTCGGAGATGCTGATCCTCAGGTGCTCTTCGGAAGGACGAAGCTCACCGTAGCGCTTGTCAAGGAGATAGCCTGAAAGCTCAGTCAGGTCCTGTGAATCAAGGCGCTTGATGTTTGACGGATAGAACATCATCTTGTACTGGAGCACTTTCTCAAGGTCATCGACATGGATGTAGTACCTCATCTCACGTGAATGATAGAGGTAGAGGTCATTCTCCTTTGCCTTTGAAAGCACGAGCATGTCATACATTTCCTTTGCGTCGGCATACTTGGCAGGATCCTCTTCATCAGCCCATTCAAGGTAAAGGTCTCCTAGCTGGAGTATTGCGTCAGGGTCGTTCGTATGATAGTCGAGCACTTCCCTCTTCAATATGCGCTCTGATTCAGCATATGCAAAAAGCTCCCTCTGCTCCATCTTAGCCCAGTCAAGGCCGGCCTTTTTGTCATGGTCGAACAATGCAAGCGCCGCCTTGTATATGTTTTCCGCACGCTCGTACTGATGGTGGTCGGAATAGCTTTCCGCATACTTGTAGAACCACTTTTTCTTAGCCTTGTTCCGCACTGCAAGCTCAAAGCTTTCCTCTGACTGAGGATAGAGGTTTTCCTGAATCTGTGCATAGCCCTGCTTGTAGAAATGCTCAGCCCTAAGAGGCTTCCAGATGAAATGGAATGAAAGGAAACCTATGCAGAACATGAGTATGGCAGCCGTAGCGGTGATTATCGCAAACGGAAGTATCCTGTTCTTGAGCTTATATTCCAGAGACTGCTTGTATACTTCATATTCCTCTGCAGTACGCCTTTCAAAGTCACGCGGAACCTCAACGTGTATGTCAAGCTCCTTGTCAAGCTGTGAAGCAAGCTGGCGTGCCGGAACTTTTCTGAGTACCTTTTCGAGCACTGCATATATGCTGTCGTCAGTGAACTCGTTGCTAACGACCATGTTTTCAATCGCAATGCGCAGGTTCAGAGGATATTTCGCAAGATTATTCCTGAAAGCCTTGTATTCGGCATCGGTGAAAGTATTTTTCGGCTTGTTGTTCTCGTCTTCTTCAGCCTGTGAAAAATCAGGTGTGGAAACACTAGCCTTTTTATTGAAAGAGCCTCCGTCCTGTTTTTCAACCGCAGGTTCAGTGAAATTCGGGATTTCAAAATCAGTGTCCGACGTTTCCATGCCGGAGAACATGTCGTCATCACCGGTTGATACTGCTCCTGGCTCAGAAAAATCCATGTCGTCCATTGCGGAAGTATCGAACTGCGGTATAGGCTCATCGTCAGATTCGTTTCCGAAATCAGGGGTTTCAGAACCGTCAAGAACGTCTGCGCCTGATGACTCAGTCTCCTCAGCCTTTGTTTCACCGAAATCAGGTAGGTCAAGGGACGCAGAAGCTGATTCCGAAACATCCGGAACGGCAGGTTTTTCGTTGAATTCCTCGGGAAGACCATCGTTCATGTCAATCGGAGGCAAACCTGTGTCGTTGAATTCATCCGATGTCCTTGAAGCTGATCCACCGGCATCTTCCATGGCTGGAGAAACAGATCCGAAGTCCATGTCGTCCAATGAAGGCTCATGATCCATCTTGTGAGGATTTATTTTTTGTGAAGGAGCGGACGGAGTCTCATCATATGAAGAATACCCGTCATAATCCTCTTCGGAATCATCATCTGCAGGAGGATTGGACAAGGCAAGCAGAGAGTCAAGGTCAAGGTCTTCAATAGGAGTTTCCTCCGGCTCCGGTTCTTCCTCTTCTTCAGGAGGCTCTTCAAATTCGCTCAGATCCAGATCATCGAGGCTTGAAGATGAAGGTCCTGCAAGAAGGTCGGAAACATCCGGCATTGCAAGGTTGACTTCAGGAGTCTCCGATGCTTCAGGATTGTCTGATTCTCCGGTGATGTCCGAAAAATCATTTGCCTCGCGGTTTCTTTCTTCGGCAAGTGCCTGTGCCTGCTGCTCCTCTTCTTCGGACAGCTGAGGCATACCGAGCCTGAAATCCTCGGAATCGTCATCTATTGTTATGTCCTTCGGAATCGGAACCGTAACCGGCTTTTCTCCGCGGGCCGCGCGTATTTTTACTTCGTCACCTAGATTCAAAATATCTGACGTGAACTGTTTAAGCTGACTTAATCCTGGCATAATAAGTTATTATACTCCGCTAAAATCTATTTGGAAACCCCCGGCAGACCGGACGAACCATTTTTCATCCCAAGGAAAGTACGGAGAAAGACCGCATTCCCACCCATGACATAAGGAAATCAAGCAAAGCTTCCCCTATTTCCCTTGTTTATCGGAAAAATAAAACCCTCTGTTTAGGGAAAAGATTGCACCGCCTTAAGCTCCCGGTTCCCATGCATTTTCAGAAGTTTTCCTCTTAATGAATTCTTTTTTCTGCCGATAAAATACATATGAAAAAGATTGTTTTATTTTTGCTTTCCGCAGTCATATATTGCCAGGCGTCATTTTCAGACACGGCGGTAAAGGCACTGCCGATAGACGAAGCCGATTATACAGAAATCGCCGCGACAATCCTCGATGTACAGGCTCCTTACGTGAAGGGGGATTACGTCATTTTCACACAGAAAAAAGGCCCCCGCTACATAGGAATTGCCTTTGACTTCGAAAATTTCAGGGAAATCCATCAGTTTCAGCTTAAATCAAGGCGGAACGACACATACGAAATAGAAGATTCCCTTTTCTTCTACATACTTAAGCTTCCGAAAACAGTTCAGTCAGTAGGATACAGGCTCATAGTGGACGGACTTTGGACAACCGACCCGATGAACCCGGAAAAGGAATTCAACTCAAAATCAAACGCAATACTTTCCCATGTGAACGCGCGGAGAACGATCCCTGCAGTGACCGAAAAGCTTGAAAACGGCAAAATCAGGTTCATATACACAGGACAATCCGGACAGCAGGTACGCCTTGGAGCAAGCTTCACGAACTGGGACAGCTGGATTTATCAGCTCAAGGAAGTATATCCGGGACAATACCAGATTGATCTTCCGCTGCCGCCGGGAACATATGAATATGCGTATTATATAGGAATGAAATCATATCCAGATAAGACGAACCCGGAAAGATGCTATACATCAGACGGAAAAGAAGCTTCAATCCTGGTCGTGACCCGATGAGCCGGACCGTCCAGCGTCAAAGCACATTTGTTATTTAATTGAAAAAAAGGCATATCAGAAATCCATGATTTTTGACGTGCCTTTTTTTTATTTTTCCTCATTTATCCGCACATTTTTCTTGCACGCCTCCCCTTTTTCCTGTAGCATATTCAGAGTAAGCCATATATTCGCATTTTTCCCGGAGGAAACATGAAAAAGAACCGTCCATTGAAGGCAGCCGCATTCCTTGCTCTCCTTTTGACTTTCGCATGCCCAATTTTTGCAAAACCCAGTTTCAGAACAAATTCATCGAGGCATAAAACGTCGGAGCATATGCAAAAATTCAAGCGGGATCCAGAAATTTCCCGGATCGATTCACTTAAGGCGAACAAAGAGGATGAAACGATGGTCGCCCTCAAAAACAGCAGGATCGATTCACTCAGGAAAACCGACGTAGAACGCTACATAGCCAAGGTTTCGGAAGAAATAGACGAATCCGCATCGGACGATTTCGAACGCGTCAAGATGGCTCACGACATAATATGCCTGACACTCAGATACGATGACGACTCATACTGGAGCGGGGACACTCCTTCACAGGACTCTGAAGACGTATTTAAAAGCGGATACGCCGTATGCGAAGGATTTTCCAATGCATTCAAGAGCCTGTGCGACGAGCTTGACATCACATGCCGTGTCGTACATGGATATTCGCGCGGTGTAAGCGCAAACATCAACAACGAAAATAAGACATACAGTTCAAACCATGCATGGAACATAGTCACAATCGACGGAAAGGACTACATCGTTGACTGCACATGGGACGAAGGCTACATGAAGGACAGGGAGTCAATCCACGAATACACGACGCACTGGCTTTTCCCGAATCCCGAGCACTTCATCTATTCCCACTACGCTGATTCTGCAGAAGACCAGCTTCTTCCAAAAAAGGTATCGTTTTCACAGTTTTTGGAGCTTCCATCGCTGAAGCCGCACTTTTTCTATGCTGTCGCAGACCTTCAAACAAATTTGAAACTGATCAACCAGTGCAACGGAAGCTTTATGATTGAA
>JAFPKH010000010.1:0-4717 GCA_017424825.1 Treponema sp.
CGATACTTTTGATGAAGTCGATTTCCAATTCAAACGTGCAGTTGAAAAAGGAGCCGCACCTGTTCTTGAACCAGAGACAGAACCTTGGGGACAGAGGACTTGCTATATCGCCGACCCTGAGGGAAATCTTATAGAAATCGGTTCATGGAACAAAGCTTTTGAAATAAAGGATAAACAGTAGTTTTATCAATCCATCATAGGGAAAGGATGATAAAGCAACGGAAGATAAAATGGTTACAAAACAAGAATTAAAAAAAGCTCTCGCTGATATCGGAGTTGCAAAAGGAATGACACTTGAAGTTCACAGTTCGCTTTCATCTTTCGGAAATCTTGAAGGCGGTGCGACGACAGTGATTGACACTCTTAAAGAACTCGTCACAGACGAAGGTAGCATTTTCATGCCTGCCCTAAGATTGAGCAGGGAACTACCGTTGACGGAAGAAGATAAAAAACTCGGTATAACGGTTAAAATAAAAGTGCTTGAACCTGATGCTCCGAAAACTGCGATGGGAATTGTTTCAGACACGTTCAGAAAATTGCCGGACACATTTACAGGTCGCGGTACGATAAGCACGTCTGGTTGGGGAAAACATGGAAAAGAGGCTTTGACCAGCGGACTTGATTATCCAATCCACAACGGTGGAAAAGCTCTTTTGTTTGGAGTGGACATTTACAAACTCACCGCGATGCACTATGTTGAATCTGCCACTCCTGAAGAAATAAACAGGCAGTTTGAACCGGGCGATGAAATCAATAAAAAATATCCGCCGTCAGAATGGTTTATTGAAGCAGGACATCCGCCTGTAAAAGCCTGGTACACGATTCAAAAAATGGCCTATGAAAAAGGACTTATAAAAGAAACAAAAATTGGAGAATGTAAAGTAATGTTCTTTGATATTTGGGATGTTGTTTCGATTTACGAAAATGAATTGAAGAAAAATCCTTTTGAGCTTTGGGGAATGAAAAAATGAAAATCGTGGCAATTGCTGCTGTGACGGCGGGTGGGAAAACCACTGCGGTGAATGAAATAAAAAAGCGGATTCCGAAATCAACGTCGCTCCACTTTGACGATTATTCTTTTGATGGTGAGGTTGAAGATTTTTATGAGTGGATGCAGGACGGTGCTGATTATAACGTCTGGGATTTGGCTCCTTTGAAAAACGACATTGAAAAAATCATAAGTACGGGAGAATATGAGTATCTCTTTCTGGATTATCCGTTTGCGTATCAGCATAAAATGCTCTGCGATTTTATTGACGTTGCAATTTTTATAGACACGCCTTTGGACATTGCACTGGCGCGGAGAGTTCTTCGGGATATGAAAAATGAATCGGCGGATGAAATCAGAAATGAAATGGAAAGCTACATAAAATATGCAAGGGCTGTTTATGTCCAATTCTTGAAAGACATTTTACCTTCATCCGATTATGTCATCGATGGTTCCAAAAATTTGGATTTGATTGCCGATGAAATCATTAAAATTATAAAATGATTTTGGAGCTAAAACAACTTCGGCGGCATTACTGCTTTTGGTTTTTATGAATGGAGAAAGATGATGAATTATAAAATAATCGACAATGAAAAATATTACAGGAAAGGCGTGTTCCGACATTTTACGGAAGACTGCAAGTGCTCGACTTCTATGACTGCAAGAATTGATGTTACTGATCTTGCTGCATATTCAAAAGAAAAAGGGACGAAGTTCTATATCAATTTTCTGTATGTTTTGTCAAAAGTCTTGAACTCAAGGGATGACTACAAAATGTCGTATCTTTGGAAAACGGATGAGCTGATTTGCTATGACGTGATAAATCCTATACAATATGTTTTCCATGAGGATACCGAAACTTGTTCGCCTGTTTATACAAATTACTGTGAAGATTATGAGAGCTTTTATAAAAATGCTTCTGCTGATTTGGAACGTGCGAAGAAAAATCATGACTACGCTCTTGATATGGAAAATCATCCGAACTGGTTTGACGCATCCTATATCTCGTGGATTTCGTATGATTCACTGAACATCGAACTTCCGGACGGATATCTTTATTTTCTTCCGATCATCAACTGGGGAAAATACCGCGAAGAAAACGGTCGGCTTATGATGCCTGTATCTGTTAGGATTAATCATGCTGTTGCGGACGGATTTTTAATTGCAAATGTGTTCAGGCTTCTGGATAAAGAGATTCAAAACTTTGTAAAAAATGAGGGGTATGGATTAGAAAAATGAACGTATCAATACGGCTTGTAACAATTGAAGATTATGACGGAATTTTTAGGCTTTGGGACACTACCGAACAATCAAGGCGTGCATTGAATCCGGTTGATGACAGCCGGGAAGGAATAGAGCGTTATTTAAAACGGAATCCTGCGACTTGCTTTCTTGCTGTTTCAAAAAATGACTCTGATGATTCAGAAATAGTCGGAGTGATTTTAACCGGGCATGACGGAAGACGCGGAATCATCCACCACATGTGCGTGCACCCGTCATTTCGGCGCGAAGGAATTGCAAGCATGCTTGTTAAAAAAGCGGAGGAAGCATTGAAAAAAGAAGGCATCTCAAAAATCTTCGGGCTTGTCTTCAAGGACAATGACATTGCTAATTCATTTTGGGAAAAACAAGGGTACACGCTGCGTACAAATTTAAATTACCGTAACAAAAGCCTGAACGACAATGTGCCGCAGGGAGAATGAACGAAATGAGCGGATATTCTTACAAAAATGATGGAGAAAAAATGGAATTTAAAAAGGCGTGTGAAATCGACATTGATGAAATTTGCAGGCTAGTAAAAAACGCAATCGACGTAATGGAAGAAAATGGAATTCATCAGTGGGATGAAATTTATCCGGCGAGAGATGATTTTATTTCTGACATGAAATCTGGAAATCTTTTTGTCGGAATCATTAATAAAGAGATTGCCGTAGTTTATGTGCTGAACAAAAATCAGGACGATGCATATTTTTCTGCATCATGGGAATATACGGGAGAAAATTTTTGCATAATCCACCGTCTTTGCGTAAATCCGAAATTCCAAAATCAGGGTGTCGCAAAAAATACGCTCCGCCACATTGAAGATGAACTGGTTAAAAACGGTGTCGAGGAAATCAGGCTTGATGTTTTTTCTAAAAATCCGTTTGCGCTCAGGCTCTATGAAAATGCCGGATATAAAAAGACCGGAACGGCTGACTGGCGCATGGGTAGATTTTTTTTGATGGAAAAAGTACTATATTAATATGGAAATAAAACTGAACGAATTCGACAACGGAAAAGCATTTGATTTTGGAAAGACTTCTGCCGATTATGCAAAGTACCGTGACATTTATCCAGAAGAATTTTACAATAAACTTTTGGAATTGAAAATCGGAACGGAAGGTCAGAAAATTTTGGATCTTGGAACAGGGACCGGTGTTCTTCCGCGCAACATGTACAGGTTCGGGGCGGAGTGGACGGGAACTGACATTTCGGAAAACCAGATAAAATATGCACGCGAGCTAACGGAAAATGCGGGGCAAAAAATTGAATACATAGTTTCATCTGCAGAAAAGCTTGATTTTCCCCCGGAGTCTTTTGATGCCGTTACGGCATGCCAGTGCTTCATGTATTTTGACAAATCGGTGATCGTTCCTAAAATCGCGGGATGGCTGAAAAACGGCGGGCACTTTGCTGTTTTGTTTATGGCATGGATTCCGGCTGAAAGCGAGATTGCATCAGAAAGCGAAAAGCTTGTGCTGAAATATAATCCTGACTGGAACGGCTGTGGATGGAAGAGAAACCCTGTGACGTTCCCGGATTGGGCTGAAGATTTTTTCACTTTAGAAGATGCGGTCGGTTTTGATGTGCCTGTCACGTTCACCCGCGAAACATGGCACGGAAGAATAAAAGCATGCCGTGGAATAGGAGCATCCTCACTTACGGCAGAACAGATTGCTGCATGGGAAAAAGAGCATCTTGATTATCTTAAGACTGTTCCTGAAAAATTCGATATAATTCATTACGTTACGATTTTAAATTTGAGAAAAAAATGAGCGCAAAGAATTTTCAAAGGAGCTTTCAAAATACTCAGACTCATTTTATCGGAGTGCTTGTCCCGGATGATTTGACGCACACGCTTGAAGATTGCCGCCGCTACATGAATGAAAATTTCGGCTGCAAATCTGGTTACGGAACGCCGGTTCATGTGACTCTCGTTCCTCCGTTCAAGCTTCCTGAACCGTATACGACAAAAGACATTGCAGATGCAATAAAAGCGGATGTCCTTTTTGATTCTGCTTTGCTTTGTTTTTCTGCTTGCGTAAAAAATTTTGACGCATTCGGAGACCGTACGATTTTTGCAAAAGTTGAGGCAGATGAAAAATGGACGAAGCTCCGTGATGCAGTTTTTTCTGCCGTGCTTAAAGCTGCTCCTGAATCAGTGAGAAAAGATAAAAGACCGTTTCAGCCGCACCTGACAGTTGCAAACCGGGACATTCCTCCCGGCTCTTCTGCAAAAGCTCTCGAAACGATGAACGAACTTAATCTTTTTACGAGTTTCAAAGTGGACAACATTACCATCTTTGAACGCAACGGAGGCAAATGGATTCCTAAGGTCTCGTTGGAAGCGGGAGAATGATTTTCCGAAATGCATGTTTTTTGATGTGCCACGATAAGTAGCAGAAAATGTGCAAAGTGTAAGCCGTGGTTTCTATTAAAAAAAGAGAAAAAGGGTAGAATGGAATCATC
>JAFPKH010000089.1:0-3578 GCA_017424825.1 Treponema sp.
AAAACTGAAGTTTTCAAAAAGCTTTTATCCAAAATTTTAAGCAGTCTGATTATACCTTAAACAAATCGATTTGTGAACCGATTTTTGAAATTGCGTCCTGGACGCTTTCGGACATTTTACCCAAAGTTTCCTTCGTAGAGCTGATTTTCTCTGATGAAGAAGCCATTCTGTCCATTTTGTCCTTCATTTCCTCAGTTATTGACTGAAGGCGCTTGATTTCGCTCTGGATGACAAGGTTTTTCTGAGCCATGTTCTTTGAAGCCTTGTTGACTTCTGCTGTACTGTCATTCATGAGCTTGAGCGACTGGCTTATCTGCTTTGAACCGGATGTCTGCTCTTCCATTGCCGCCTTGATCTGAAGGACGAGCTGATCGGTCTCTTCGATTTTGCTTGAAACGGCTGCAAAAGCTTCCCTTGACTCATTTGACGCAGATACGACTTCCGTAATCGAATCCTTGATGTTGTTGAGCTGTTCTCCGATTGTCTTTGACTGCTGTGAAGAAGTTTCCGAAAGCTTACGGATTTCATCTGCAACGACGGAGAATCCCTTTCCTGCTTCACCGGCATGGGCAGCTTCGATTGCGGCGTTCATAGCCAAAAGGTTGGTCTGTTCCGCAATGCTTGAGATTGCAAGGTTCGCTTCCTGAAGCATCTCTGACTGAGTTTCAATCTGGCGGATCCTGTCGTTCACATCCTGCTGCTTTGAGAATCCTGTCTTTGCGTTCTGTGCAAGAACTTCGAAAGAGCCGGCCATCTTTTCCACTGAATTGTTGACGGATGAAATGTTTCCGATCATCTCTTCTACGGCCGTTGCTGCATCGCTCACTTCACCGGACTGATTCTGAATCATGCCGTCGAGCAGGGTGATGTTGTCAGAAACTTCACCAACTGCAAGAGCCGTCTGTTTTACGCTTTCGCCTGAATTATTGATCTGGTAGTGCACGTTTCCGATGCTTTCGCTGATTTCACCGATAGCCCCGGAAGTCTCATCTATAGAAGAAACAAGCGTTGAACCCGTTGAGGTAAGCTCGTCCTTTGATTTTTTGATTTCGGAAATAATCTGCTGCAGTTTGTCGCAGAACGCATCGAAGTTGATGACCAAAAATCCGATTTCGTCACGGATAAAGAGCTTGCATCTCTTGGTAAGGTCAGCCTCTCCGGTAGCCATTTCTTCAAGGGAATCAGAAACGTTTTTGATACGCCACATAAGCCAGCGGACGAACGTTCCTACGGCAAGCAACATCACAAGAACGACACCGATGGCAATCGGCACGGCAATCATAGTGACCGAACCCGTTACGGATTCCAAAGTATGAAGCGAAGACGCAATGAAAAGCATACCGGTTATCGAACCATCCTGTGAAACGACAGGCTCATAGACAGTAATATATTTTGATCCTGCAATGGTAAGCTGACCGAAATACTTGTCGCCGTTTTTAAGGACTGTATTCAGAACGTCAGGATTGTCCTGCGTGGTTCCGAGAATCTTGTTTCCGTCAAGATCCCTGAGAGTGGTATCGACACGGACGTTTCCATGGAAAACGGTACATTCACAACCGTACGCCGCAGTAACTTCATACGTGAAAAGATCATTGTCAAGGCAGTAACCGAAAACTACGCAGCCGACGATTTTTCCTTCATGCTTTACCGGATATGCCGCTATTATGGAATAATCCTGGCTTCCGATCGAATCGTACCCCCATGAGTTCTGACCTCTGAGAGCTCTGGTCACATAAGGACTTGTGCTCAGGTCGCCGCTTATCTCATCTGCCTTCAAGGTTTTTCCCGAAGCATCCGTAATAGCCCAGAAGTCCAGGTCAAGGTTTCCTATGATTTCACCCGTAACGCTGTCCAATGCCGATCTGTCACCGTAAGCAACGGCCTCTTCCACATGCGAGTTAATGGAAAAAAGATAGGTATAAAAATCAAGCTGAAGCTTCCAGTCATCGACGATTCTCTGCGCACCGGTTGAATTGGAGGTAAGTTTTTCGGTCTCCATCTTGAGCTGCTTCGAATGGAACACCACCAAAACAACGGTCGTAATTAAAGCGACGACAAAAACCATTGACGCAATAAAAATCCCCATCAATTTGGTCTGGATTTTGATGTCCTTTTTGTAATTTGTCTCAAATCTGTCCAGTTCTTTCCTTGCCATACAGCCCTCTTTTAAGAAGTATTTTAAAATTTCAGGAAGCTCTAAAAACAAGCGTTTTTAGGGATATCCTTCTAATGAACACTTTAGGAACAGCTGATTACTACGGGAAGCATTAATCGGCGTTTCCTTTATTTTTGCATCAGAAACCTCAAAAAACAAAGTTTTTAAGATAGCTCCTACCATTATAACCTGATTCCTAAATTTTTTAAAGTAGGAAAAATCAGGTCATTTCCGGCGGTCCGTTCAAAAAGGAAACTGCGAAAAGCATTCAAATAATATTATCGGCAGAAAAAATGCAGTCCGTGAGATGCAAGTTGCAAACAGATTTACCGCAGGAGCCGTCATGAACTTGAACATTATGTATATTTGAAGTAAATTATTAGCGTTAGGAAACGAATTCTGCATGAGTATGCAGAAAACTGAAAACAGCACTGCTACGTTGTAAAAGTATCTGTTTCTGAATTCTTTTCCTCGACTATAGGAGTTTTTAATGACAGTTAATGACATTAAGCATGCCGGAATCAAAGCATGGGTAGAAGAATGCGTTAAGATGTGTGAACCGGATGAAGTCGTCGTAGTTGACGGTTCTACAGCCGAATACGACCGCCTTATGCAGAAATGCGTGGATGCAGGTCTTGCAACACCATTGAAGGCAAAAGAGAACTGCTTCCTGTTCCGCTCACTTCCAAGCGACGTTGCACGCGTTGAGTCACGCACATTCATTTCTTCTGTAAAGGAAGAAGATGCCGGTCCGACAAACCACTGGATCGACCCGAAAGAACTCAAGGCAACCATGAAGGGCCTTTACACGGGCTGTATGCACGGACGCACGATGTATGTCATTCCGTTCTGCATGGGACCTCTCGGATCCCCGATCGCAAAATACGGTATTGAGCTTACTGACTCTGAATACGTCGTTCTCAACATGGACATCATGACACGTGCAGGCGAAAAGGTATGGCAGTATCTCGGCACGAACGGCGACTGGGTTCCATGTCTCCACTCTGTCGGTAAGCCGCTCAACAACGGCGAAAAGGACAACGGAATCTGGCCTTGCGCTGATGTCGAGCACAAATATATCTCACAGTTCCCGGAGGAGCACCTGATTTGGTCTTACGGTTCAGGATACGGTGGAAACGCCCTTCTCGGAAAGAAATGTTTTGCACTCCGCATTGCAACAGTCATCGCACGTGAAGAGGGATGGCTTGCCGAGCACATGCTGATTTTGAAGCTCACAAACCCGAAGGGCGAAGTCAAGTACGTTACAGGAGCATTCCCGTCAGCATGCGGAAAGACAAACCTTGCAATGCTTATTCCTACAATCCCTGGATGGAAGGTTGAGACAGTCGGTGACGACATCGCATGGATGAAGTTCGGAAAGGACGGCCGCCTCTACGCAATCAACCCGGAAGCTGGATTCTTC
>JAFPKH010000090.1:0-4487 GCA_017424825.1 Treponema sp.
GAAGAAGACCTTTCAACCGATGAGATTGTCGATGCGTTCTATGAATGGTACGGATATATTCCAGACAAGAATGATGACAAGACTGCATACAACTTCCTTAGCAATGATTTGTATTCTGATTACGATGACGGCAATTACGAAATCTGCTATTATGACGACAATGCCAATTATCCGATAATTTCATCCCAGAATCTGGCTGCACACAATCTTTCTGCTTCAAAACCGAGCGCACAGTCTTCTTCATACTCTGATGATGATGACGATGATGACACGCTGAGCAGAAGAGGTTCCTACATTTCCAGAAAAAAGCCGGGAAAGAAAACCGATTCAAAAAAAGTGTCTGATGATGACAAGCCTGTAAGCTCCAGGGGTTCATATAATTCTTCCAGCAGAAAATCAAAGAAGAAGATCGTGACGGATGATGATGAGGTCATAGCAAAGAAAGACGATCCAAAGAAGAAGGACGACAACAAAAAGAAAGACGACCCAAAGAAGGACGATACCAAGAAGAAGGATGAGCCTAAGAAGGATGACAACAAGAAAAAGGAAGTGACTGCTTCTGATGAAAAGCGCGAGAAGTTCGTAAACTGCGCAAAGTCATATCTCGGAACAAGGTATGTGTTCGGTGGAACAAGCCGCTCAGGAATAGACTGCTCAGGCCTTGTATATCTTGCAGCTCAGGATGCAGGACTCGGAACGCTCCCACGTACCGCAAGAACCATGTACAACATCGCAAGTAGAATCGACAAGTCTACAGCAAAGAGCGGAGATTTGGTTTTCTTCACACAGGGCTCAAGCATCACGCATGTCGCAATCTATCTCGGAAACGACACAATCCTTCATGCAGTGAGCGACGGTTCAAAGACAGGTGTAATCACGACAAAACTTTTTGCTGACAACTATTGGAGCAAATATTTCTATGCCATGGGTCGCATAATTTCCGACTAAATGGAAATGACTGTCTGAATCTTAATGTAAAATTCCGATGAAGCTTCAAACGGCGGATTCGGAATTCTGCACAAGGATTTCAGGCGGTCAATTTTTTTTACAGAACATCAAAAAATAAAACAATCAATTTACGATAAAATGAACGTCACATATCCAGACAATTCTACAATCCTGCGCCTTGCAATGGAGCAGTCGGCTTTTGATTCAAACTGCAATCCCGAAGATTTTATGAAGCATGAAAATGTTTTTACGGAATCCGTTGAAAATAAAAACGCGCATAAATATCTGGAGCTTCCGCATGTGTGCGACCTTGTTTCATACGGCGGCAATGTAGTCGTTTCTGCCCGCGCTGATTTTTTACCGGACTTGAAATCTCTTATAAATTCAAAAGAAGCGTACAGATGGTTCGAGACACCCGGCATTTATTTATTGAACAAGCTCCTTGAAAAAGCTGATTCGCGGGTATGTTTTATGGCAGATTATTTTCTCCCGGATGCTGAAAAGATTTTTGAAGCCGGAAAAGATTTTGACAAAAGCAATTTTCCCTATGAGCTTAAAGTTCTTTCGCAGACTGATTTTGAAGGATTGTATACCGACCAGTGGAGCAATGCGCTTTGTGAAAAACGCCGCCAGCTTGATGTGCTCGGTGTCGGAGCTTATGACGGAAACAAGCTCGTGGGATTTGCGGGAAGCTCAGCGGACTCTGAAAAATTCTGGCAGATAGGCGTGGACGTTCTTCCTGAATACAGGCGCAAAGGAATTGCTTCGGTAGTAACGAACAGGCTTGCCCGTGAAGTTTTCGCACGTGGAAAAATTCCGTTTTACTGTGCCGCATGGTCAAACATAAAATCAATACGCAACGCACTTCGCTCAGGTTTTAAGCCGGGCTGGACGCAAGTTACCGCAAAATCAAACGGATACATAAAAGAATTATAAAATTGGCGGATTATAAAAAGCGAAAAAAATGGTCAAGTCCGCGCGTTTTTATAAAGCCACTTTGCCACTCCGTCAGCGTCATTTGATTCTATCACTCCGGTCGCAACGTCTATCAGTTCCGGGACAGCATTTTCAACCGCATAAGATTCATCCGCAATTTTGAACATGTCCACATCGTTTATTCCGTCACCGAAAACGACAAGTCTTTCGCATCCGAGAAGTTCTTTCACTTGTTTTATTGCAGAAGATTTTGAAACGGCTTTCGGCATGATTTCAAGCCACTGTTCGTTTGAATATATGTCGCGCTGGTAGACGCAGTGAAATGTTTTGGCATAATTTTCAAACATCGGTTTTAATTTTTTCGGACTGTCTATACATGTCGCATAAAATATTTCACCGTCAAAAAGTTCACTGTCATTTTGAACCGGTCTGTCACGGCTGTCACCTTTCCGCGTGGATATAAAATCTTTTGTCGCCGCGTTGATTGTGTTTTGATTGTATGAGAATTTTTCTTCGCCGTTCACAAACGAATACACGACAGGGGAGATGTTGTTTTTCAAAAGACACTGAATCAGTTCGTGCGCAGAATCTTTTTCAAAAAAATTCTTCAAAAGCAGATTTCCGTTTGCATTGTCCCTGACGAAAGCTCCGTTATAGACGATGAGAGGAAATGCGGCTGTCATGCCTTCGGTGACTTTGTGCGCAGTGTTATATGAGCGGGCGGTCGCATAAGAAAAATACATTCCGTCTTTTACCAAGTCATTTATCACTAGATTCGTGTATTCCGAAGTTTTTTGATTGCTTCTCAAAAGCGTTCCGTCAAGATCCGAAACATAAAGCGTCTTTGTTTTTTTGCCCGTCATTTTTTCATTTTACAGTGAATAATTTTTTTTGTCAGCAACTGGATGCCAATGCTAGAACATGCAGTAAAAAAATGCTATGCTGAAATCATGCTCAGTCTCTACCACGGAAGCAACATGCTTGTCAGTGTACCGGAAATACGAAAACCGTCTCATACTCTTGATTTCGGAACTGGTTTTTACACAACCACAAGTTTTGAACAGGCTAAAAAATGGGCTGTGAACAAGACTCGCAAGGAAGCAGAAGGACAGGCCACTGTTTCTGTTTTTAGTGTAGCGGATGATTTTTTGAATAACAAAGATTTTCATGTTCTTGATTTTAAAAAAGCTGACGAGCAATGGCTTGATTTTGTAATAGCAAATCGGACCAAGCCAGATTTTTCTTTTGATTATGATATTGTAAAAGGTGCCGTTGCGAATGACCGTGTTTACGCAAGTCTTAATGCATTTGAATCAGGCTTTATGGATAAACAGACTTTGCTCGAAGAACTTAAGACCTGGGTTTATATTGATCAAATTTTATTTCATACCAACAAAGCCCTGAGCCTTCTTCATTTTGAAAAGGAGATACGCGTATGATTCCAGAAATCACTCAGAAGAATGTGCATATTTTTATTCCGTACAAAGTTTCCAAAATCTGTGATTATATTTGTCGTAAAGAGCATCTTTCGCCGGTTCAGGCCGTAGCAAAATTTTACAGAACAAAAACTGCACGTCTGCTTGGCCAGGAGGATTCAAAGCTTTGGAACTTAGGCTGGGTCGCTTTGTATGAGATGTATGCGGAGGAACAGAATGGAAACTGAGGATTTGACGTTTTGGCTTTCCTGGTGTATTGAAGAATATGCGGCGGCAAAAAATATTTTAAGCGTCGAGATTGCAGATACATTTGAAAAAAAAGGCGTGCTTTCCTATCTTGCAGACAACGCCGAAATCCTTCACACGCAGGGAAAAAACTATATTCTGGACAGCATAGACGATTATATGAAAAATCATCCGTAAAAAAAACACCCCCGAAACCCCACAGTCCCCTCTATCAATCTACGGTGGGTTTTAAAAACAATCATATAGAAATATGGTATACTACTTTTATGGACACGACAATCAAGGCATCTCCATCAATATTACATCCTAGAGATGAACATTGACGACTTACGGAAAAGGGGATTATGGAACTCTCCGAAGAAGAAAGGCAAAATCTTCTGGATTTTCTAGAATCTGAAGATTATGAAGATTTCGGTGGATTCCATATTTCAAAAAGGAAAATTGATGCGGTAAAAACGGGAAGATACAAAGATGAGGTGAAGGCTTGTGAAGTTCTAGTAAAGCAAGGTTTTGACGTTTATCTTCTTGATGAAAACTATACACGAAAAGACAAGGCCGACATTTTTTTCAAGAAAAATGGCATACGTGATTTTATGGAATTAAAAGAAACTGATGATAAAATAACGACCCAGTACAACCGCTCCGTTTCACAGTCCCCTAATTGCCTTATAACTGTAACAGGGTATTTTTCAAAAGTGCAGAAAACAAATTTAATCGCGGCCATAAAGAAAAATGCAAACGCAAAAAATGTTTATATATATCTACAGCGTGAAGAAAAATTCATAAAAATAAAATAAGCCGGGAACTTTTAATCTCCACCGAAGCACGCAGCCACGGCATACCCGAAAACAAAAAGTCTTCATGGGAGCGACCCGACCTAATTATTTTATACAACAGACCCCAAGATTTGTCAATAAAAAA
>JAFPKH010000091.1:0-6407 GCA_017424825.1 Treponema sp.
ACATCAACATCCTCGTGCCACATAATTGCAACACCTTCGCGTACATCGTCAGCACCGTAGCACTTTACGATGAGGCGGTCTGGGTTAGATCCATATGGAACTTCCTTTACAACCTTAAGAGCCTTGTCTGTACCTTCGCCGTTGAAATAGTCGAACTTTGTCTGGACGTATGTGAATCCGTTGATGCGGCTGATGATCTGTGCTGCATCCTTTCCAAGACCGTTCAAGATAACGCGGAGCTTGTTCTTGCGGACTTTGTTTGCGTTTGCTGCAATCTTGATTGCACCTTCAGCGGCTGCGAATGATTCGTGTCCTGCCAGGAATGCAAAGCACTGTGTCTCTTCGCTCAAAAGGCGTGCACCGAGGTTTCCGTGTCCAAGACCAACCTTGCGGTCATCAGCAACAGAACCCGGAAGACAGAATGCCTGGAGTCCCTTACCGATGTTTGCAGCGGCTGTAGAACCTGTCTTGTCACCTGTCTTTTCAGCTTCCTTGATTGCGATTGCAGAACCGAGCACATAAGCCCATTTTGCATCTTCAAAACAAATCTGCTGTGTTGACTGGCAGATTTCATAAGGATCAAATCCGCGTGCCTTGCAGAGATCGCGTGCTTCGTTCAGACCAGCCTCGCCTTCTTTAAAACCATATTCTTTAAGAGCCTTATTCACCTGAGGAATGCGGCCTTCAAAATCTTCAAACAATGCCATTTCTTACTCCTTTCTTGGGTCGATGAGCTTGACCATTCCCTGATCGGCTGTAACGCGTCCATAGTGTGTACGTGCGCCTTCAATAGCTTCCTGAGCTGGTTTTCCGGCTTTGAGAGCATCCATGAGCTTTCCGAAGTTGATGCAGTTGTAACCGATGATCTGGTTGTCCTTGTCAACTGCACATGTCTCGACATAGCCTTCAGTCATTTCCAGATAGCGTGGGCCTGTCTTGCGTGTAGCAAACATAGTTCCGACCTGTGAGCGGAGGTTCTTTCCCAAATCTTCCAAAGAAGCGCCGACTTTGAGTCCGTCCTTTGAATATGCTGACTGTGTGCGTCCGTAGATGATCTGCATGAAAAGCTCACGCATAGCTGTGTTGATTGCATCGCAAACGAGGTCTGTGTTCAATGCTTCAATCAAAGTTTTTCCGATGAGGATTTCAGAAGCCATAGCAGCAGAATGAGTCATACCGGAGCAGCCGATTGTTTCGACCAAAGCTTCCTCGATGATTCCGTCCTTGACATTCAATGAGAGCTTGCAAGCTCCCTGCTGCGGTGCGCACCAACCGATACCGTGGGTAAATCCCGATACTTCTTCCATTTTTTTAACCTGAACCCATTTGCCTTCTTCAGGAATAGGTGCAGGACCATGATACGCGCCCTTAGCCAAAGGACACATGTGTTCCACTTCAGCAGTGTAAGTCATGAAATGCTCCTTCATTATAGAGATTAATTTTAGACCAAAACAGAAATCTCAAAGGAACAAAAGTTCTAAGCCACAATCAGTCATTCCTTTTCAAAAAACCGTTTTCAAGTCAATCTGAATAACAAGGATAGCACTATTGAATAGATTTTTCAATATAAGGGACGTTGACATTCAATGAATAAATCATTATATTGATTTTATTAGCATATGCTAACTAGATTCTAAGCCACAATCAGTCATTTTTTGGAGGTCTTTTTAAATGCTCAAGTCAGTAAAAATCAGCGGGGTAACCGGACGTGAAATCATTGATTCACGCGGAAATCCTACGGTCGAAGTGGATGTCATCCTTGAAAACGGAGTGCTTGGACGTGCTGCGGTTCCATCAGGGGCTTCAACAGGAGAAAACGAGGCTCTGGAACTCAGGGACGGAGACAAATCACGCTTCGGTGGAAAAGGTGTCCTGAAAGCGGTGGAAAACGTGAACAAAATCATCGCGCCGGCACTAAAGGGATTCAATGTATTCGAACAGCGCGCAATTGACATGAAGATGCTCGCACTTGACGGAACCCCTACAAAAAGCAAGCTCGGTGCAAACGCAATACTCGGTGTTTCGCTTGCAACTGCCCAGGCTGCGGCAAAGGCACTTGACATTCCTCTCTACAGATATATCGGCGGAGCAAACGCCCATGTGCTTCCTGTACCGATGATGAACATAATCAACGGAGGCGCACACTCTGACGCACCGATTGCATTCCAGGAATTCATGATCCGTCCGGTCGGTGCAAAATCAGAAAAAGAGGCAATCAGGATGGGAGCTGAAATCTTCCATGCGCTTGCAAAGATTCTGAAGGGACGCGGACTTTCAACTGCAGTCGGTGATGAAGGAGGTTTCGCACCAAAGTTCAACGGAATCGATGATGCGCTGGATTCTATCGTACAGGCAATAAAAGACGCCGGATACAAACCGGGTGACGACGTGAAGATTGCCATGGACTGTGCCGCAAGTGAGTTCAGCGTTGAAAAAGACGGAAAATTCTTCTACAACTACAAGCAGCTTTCAAACGGAACGCCTAAGGATCCGAACGGAAAAGAACTTTCTGACGACGAACAGATTGCATATCTTGAAGAGCTGATTACAAAATATCCCATCGATTCAATCGAAGACGGCCTTGATGAAAACGACTGGGAAGGATGGAAAAAACTCACCGCAAAAATCGGCGGAAGATGCCAGCTTGTAGGAGACGATCTTTTCGTTACAAACGTGAAGTTCCTTGAAAAAGGAATCAAGATGGGAGCAGGAAACGCAATTCTTATCAAGGTCAACCAGATCGGTTCTCTCACGGAAACTCTTGAAGCAATAGAAATGGCGCACCGCCACGGATATAAGACGGTCACATCACACCGCTCCGGTGAAACTGAAGACACGACCATCGCAGATATTGCCGTAGCCACAAATTCCGGGCAGATAAAGACTGGTTCCATGAGCCGCACGGACCGTATGGCAAAATACAACCAGCTTATCCGCATTGAAGAGGAGCTTGGTGAAACGGCATCCTACGGTTACGCTTTGTAATAATTACCAAACGATTATTACTTTACGTCGAACGTGAGCCGCTGGATCGGGGAAGGGCCAATTTCCAGGCAGATTTTTCTGTGAGCGGCGGTCGGATAGCCCTTGTGCTTTGCATAGCCGTATTGGGGATAAAGCTTGTCGTATTCCGTCATGATTTTATCCCTTTCGACTTTTGCGATTATGCTTGCAGCCATGACGCACGGAAATTTAGCATCCGCCTTGACCTCAGCCCTCACGTTGCAGCTTATGTCGGGACACTTGTTTCCGTCAGCAACAGCAGAAATCATCTTTGGATCAGGCACGGGAAGATTGTTTTTTCCGCACCACGACGGAAGATTTTCGAGCATGTTTTCAAACGCAATCTTCATGGCTTTCATGCTCGCCTGCAATATGTTGATCCTGTCAATCTCCTTGTGATCGACTATGCCCAATCCCCAGCAGCATGAATCTTTTATGAGAGGCTCTATTTTCATGCGTTTTTTTTCGCTGAGCTTTTTGCTGTCATCAAGCATTTCCACCGGAAAACCTAACGGCAGGATTACGCATGCAGCTGTCACAGGTCCTGCAAGAGGTCCCCTGCCCGCTTCATCAAGTCCGGCAACAAATTCAAAATCCGTCAATTTTCAGCTTTCCTTTTTTCCTGTCTTGAAAATCGGTTCCAAAACAGGGCGCAGATCAGGATAAGGCTTGTAGAAATTTTCCTCAAGCTCCTCTTCTGTAAGTCCCACAAGCTCATGGCTGTTGTAATTAATCCAAGGGTTCTCATCTTTTTTCCCGATTTCAAATTTTCTGCACCAATAATCGGGCTGTATCGGAAGAGGAGTGCGGTCGGAATAGATTTTATAATCATGCACCACGACTTTGATGCTTTCACGGGGCACGCCTTTTTCCAGGAGGATTTCCACAAGATAATTCAGAGTACGTCCTGAATCATAGATGTCATCGACGAGCATTATCTTGTCACCGAGGCGGAGATAATCAGGAGAGTAAGTCCATCCGTCAACGCGAACGGAAGACTGCTGCTTTACGTCTGTGTAGCTTCTTGCAACGACCGCTGCATAAAGCACCGGCTTGTGATTTTTAAGAGCGACCTTGTAATATTCGCTTATAATATTCGCCATGTATGCACCGCCCCTCAATGAAGCGTAGATCACATCGGGCACGAATCCGTCTTCCTGATAGATTTTATGCGCAAGCTTCAATCCATCGTTCCGAACCACATCATAAGGTAAAAATTCTTTCATAAAGCCTCCATAACACCATGCCTTGAAATTATTGGTTTAACTCTAACTCCGCACCGCAGATTTTTCAGCCTGAAGAAGATCCTCCACGTTCTGCTGATCTACCTGCGGCAAAGATGACGCACGTTTCCTTGATTTTTTGAAATAGACTTTCAGTTTTTCACCGTCCGAATCGATTACGATGCAGTTGGAATCCCCGCGCTTTCCGCTTATCAGGAGCATGGCAACGTCGTCTTCAATGTCACGCTGGATCAGGCGGCGCATAGGCCTTGCACCCATCGAAGGCTCATATCCGTTTTCGACAAGATATGATTTTGCGGCAGGCTTAAGCTCGATTGAAATTCCCTGCTCAAGAAGCCTTGACTCCAAATCGCGCACGAGTATATCCGCAATGCTTGAAAGTATGTCTTTCGTAAGCGCATGGAAAACGATTATGTCATCAAGACGGTTCAAAAGCTCAGGCGACATGATTTTCCTAAGCTCTTCCATTGCATCGGCTTTCATAAGCTCATACGGAACAAGGCCGGCTTCTGCAACAGAAAAACCGACGTGTCCTGTGGAAGTGATTTTGTCGGATCCTGCATTGCTCGTAAAAATGACGACCGTGTTCTTGAAATCAACGTTGCGTCCCTGTCCGTCAGTGATTTCGCCGTCTTCAAGAATCTGGAGCATTATATTGAAAATATTCGAATTCGCCTTTTCAATTTCATCAAAAAGCACGACCGAATACGGTTTTTCAAGGACTTTTTTCGTAAGCTTTCCGCCGTCTTCATAGCCGATGTATCCCGGATTCGTACCGATCAGCCCTGTCGTTGACCATCTGTCGCTGTATTCGCTCATGTTGAATTTCAAAAGCGCATCTTCGGTTCCGAAAAGGAATTTTGCAAGAGCTTTCGCAAGCTGTGTTTTTCCAACGCCGGTCGGTCCCAGGAAAAAGAAAGATCCTATCGGACGCTTTGGAGTGGACACACCGGATTTGTGGCGGCGCACTGCTGAGCTTATCGCTTGGACTGCCTCATTCTGCCCGACGACATCCTTTTCAAGAATCTTTTCCATGTTCATGAGCTTTTCGCTTTCACCGCTGTCCAGACGCTCTGCCGGGATTCCAGTCATGGAGCTGATTACCGAAAGAACGTCGTCTACCGTAACCTGGCGTGCATTCGCATTTTCGTTTGCCTTCCAATTTGCCTTAAGTTCATCAAGCTCCCGGCGCAATGAATAGACCTTGTCCCTTACGAGAGCAGCCTTTTCATAATCCTGCATTTCAACCAAGGCACGTTTCTGGCTTGAAAGCTCTTCGATGGTTTCTTCGATCTGATCAAGCTCCGGAGGCCTTACTTCTTCCTGTATTTTTTTTGCAGCTCCGGCTTCATCGAGTATGTCAAAAGCCTTGTCAGGAAAACATCTGTCATTGATATAGCGGCGGCCGCACTTGACGATTGCCTCAACGACTTCCTTGCTGTAATAGACATGGTGGAAATTCTCGAAACGCTGCTTTAGTCCCATGATCATGTTTATCGTGTCTTCATCGCTGGGTTCTTCGATGTTGATTTTCTGGAAACGCCTTGCAAGCGCACCGTCTTTTTCAATGCGGTTTCTGAATTCTTTTGTCGTCGTAGCACCGATTATCTGTATTTCACCGCGGCTCAGGGCAGGCTTCAGCATATTGCTTGCTTCCATGCTTCCTTCTGGTCCACCGGCTCCGATCAGCGTATGTATTTCATCGATGAAAAGAATTATGTTCTTGTTTTCACGGACTTCCTTCATCACGCGCTTCATTCTCTCTTCAAATTCACCACGGTATTTCGTTCCTGCAATCATACCGGCAAGATCAAGAAGGACAATCTTCTTTTTTATAAGCCCCTGGGGAACGTTTCCGCTGACAATCCTCTGTGCAAGACCTTCGACTATGGCTGATTTTCCCACACCCGGATTTCCGATGAGGATTGGATTGTTTTTAGTACGGCGGCTCAATGTCTGAACCAAACGCTGGATTTCCGCACTGCGTCCGACCACAGGATCAAGGTCTCCGTTTTTTGCAGCCTTGTTCAAGTCACGCCCGAACTGATCGAGGATTGAATTTGCACTGCGCTTTGCATTTTCATTTCTGTTTTCCCATGCCGGTCCGGTTTCAGATTCACCCGCCATGCTTGATATTGAAGAAGGAATTTTAAGCTCCAC
>JAFPKH010000092.1:0-2936 GCA_017424825.1 Treponema sp.
ACTAACGCGCGGTGATGATGACAGTGACGGTTATATCATCCATGACCTGAACACCGTGTATGTTCCAGAATTGTAAAAATGGATTCGACTGGATGCCCGAGGAAACAAGGCGACCGTTCATGCAGAGTAGCTGCAATTTCTTTAGTTTTTTACACCCAAGCCTCTAAAATCTTTACATTTTGAGCATAAAATAATAAAATAAGTAAAGATTTTGTGAGGTGAGCCGGATATGATTTCTTATGAAGGCCTTGAAAAAACGCTGAAGAAAAAGCATATAGGAAAGACCGAATTATCTACAGAACTTGGCATTTCTACACGAACGATTGCAAAGATAGCCAAGGGCGAAAAGCTTTCCAAACGAATCATTCAGAAGATTGCCGATTATCTGGATGAATCGCCAGACGCTCTCATGAAGGAGATTTCCGATAACAAGATTCTTCAGGTACTTCGTGAAGAAAAAGAGATAAAACTGTCCGGCGGGCTATATCATGAGCTTCAGGTCAGGATGACATACAACTCAAATCATATCGAGGGAAGCAAGCTGTCGGAAGATCAGACGAGGCAGATTTTTGAAACAAATACTCTTGATGCGGGAGATGGGATTCCTGTAGATGATGTTCTGGAAACGGTTCATCATTTCAGAGCAATCGATTATGTGATTGACATCGCAGAGGATGAGCTTACCGAAGATATCATCAAGCACCTGCATTACATCTTAAAGCATGATACAAAAGATTCTACTCTCGGATGGTTTGCGGTAGGCGATTATAAGAAACGTGCAAATGTTGTTGGCGGAAAAGAAACAACAAAACCTGCTGATGTTCATAAAGCAATGAAGGCATTGCTTGAAAAATATAATGCAAAGGAAAATATAACGGTCGAGGATATCATAGAATTTCATGCAGACTTCGAGAACATACATCCATTTCAAGATGGAAACGGTCGTGTCGGAAGGCTGGTTGCATTAAAAGAATGCCTTCGCCATAACGTGATGCCTTTTATCATTGAGGACGCAAAGAAGAATTTTTATTACAGAGGACTTTCTGAATGGAAAAATGAGAGAGGCTGGCTTACGGACACATGTCTCGACGGTCAGGATACTTTTGTAAGACTGCTTGATATGCTTGAAATACCGCACGGTCAATAAGATGAAACAATGTCGAATCGAAAGGAGGCATGATAAAATATGAACGATTTAATTATTCGTCCGGAAAAAACGGAAGATTACAAAAACACTGAACTTATGACCATGCGCAGTTTCTGGAATAAATATTTTCCGGGCTGTGTTGAACATAACATGCTTCGTGTCATAAGAGCGTCGAAAGATTATCTGAGCGAAATCAGTCGCGTTGCTGAGCTGAACGGAAAAATCGCAGGTGCAGCTTTTTACACAAGAGCCTGGATTGTCGGTGAGTATGGCAAACGTCATGAAGTTGCAATGCTTGGACCGCTTTCAGTTGAACCGACTCTGGAAGGCAACAATATCGGCAGTGCGCTGATTTGTGAAACAATCCGTCTTGCAAAAGAAGCGGGGCTTACGGGAATAATTCTTTGCGGTGAACCAGGTTATTATCCCAAGTTTGGCTTTAAGCGCATGCAGGATTTTGGAATTACGGATGCAGAGGGCAACAGCTATGATGCCTATTTGTGTTATCCGCTGAGTGACGAGTTTTTGACTTTCAAGGGGCATTTTGAAGAAAGCGCGGATTTTGAAAAAATTGGAGATGCCGCCTCTCTCGAAAAAATCAGCAAGGAATTTCCTTCCTATCGCAAAGTAAAAGTTCAGGAAGGCTTCATGCAGATTTTTAATCAGCACCTTGGAGTTGTGGAATCTGTGGATGATGATATTTTTAACGTTCGTTACTGGGAGCTTGTAATTCCGTGCAGACTTTCAGAAGATTTGGAGCAAACGCCCGTACCGGGAAGCGATGTTCAGTTCATCTGGAATCACAAAGGCGGTGAATCACTAATCACAAAAGTGATAAAAAATCTTTTGGATGAAAACAAATAAATTATGCAGATAAAAACCGAACGGCTCACAATCACAAAGTTCTCGCAATCTATGGCCCGGAGCGTCTATGAAAATTCGCGGGACGAAGACAACAGACGTTTTGTGCCGGATGAAGTTTATGAATCTTCTGAAGAAGCACGCAAAGCAATCGAGTTTTTGATGTCGCGGTATGACAGCACGGACGGTCCTTTTGTATATCCCATAATCAAAAATGATGACGGAAAAAACATCGGATATGTTCAGCTTTGTAAGCTTGATGATGGGGCTTGGGAAATCGGCTATCACATTGCAAAACGTTTTACCGGGAAAGGTTATGCAACGGAAGCTGTAAAAGCCTTTCTTCCGGTGATGGCAAAAAAACTCAATATAAAAGAAGTTTTCGGAATCTGCCTTGCAGAAAATACAGCCTCTGTGCGTGTTTTGGGAAAATGCGGCTTTGTTCAAATCTATCAGGGGATTGGAAATTATCAGGGAAATGAAGCTGAAATCGTAAAAACGGTCTGGAAAAATCTTTCTAAAAACTAAAGTTGGCTAACATTTATTAAGTTGACTATAATATTTTCTCGTGCTATAATCCTTATGAAACTGGAAAAAAGGAGGTTGCTATGTGCAGGACTTCTATTTATGAGGCGCGCAATAATTTTTCGGCACTGGTTAAAACTGCAGAAGAAGGCGAGGTCGTTGAGCTTACCCGCTATGATAAGCCTGTGGCGGTGATTATCAGTTATAGTGAGTATGAACAGCTGGAAAATAAGAAACCGGATTTGCTTGATAAACTTCAGGCATTGAAAAAAGAATTTTCTGATGTTGTGGATGATGTTGGCTTTGACATTACACCATCAAGAGAATGCCCTGATTATTCTAAGGATCCATGGGCTTAGTTTTAAGGAGGTATGATAAAAATTACTTCCATGTAATTTTTATC
>JAFPKH010000093.1:0-3643 GCA_017424825.1 Treponema sp.
ACGGCTTCCAGTGCAGGGCTTGAATCTTCCGTGCTTGTTTTTAAAAATGGAAAAATTGATTTTGATGAATCAGAAAAAAACTCGGGAAAAATTCTCCCGGTTGATTGCGATGAGATTCCGATCCGTAAGATTGAATTGATTTCCCATGGAACAAGGAGCCTGAATCAAAATGAAAGGCATGTGACTGTCGATGCCGTAATCCATCCTGCGGACGCGACGCACCGTGATTTGGTTTGGATTCCGATGATGCTTGAGGGCGTGCGCTCTGATTCCGCAGCTGTTGATGTCGAAAAAACTTTGGACGGGGAGAGGGCGACCGTTACTGCTTTGTGCGACGGAGATTTCAGGCTTGCTTGCATGGCAGACAACGGCGGAAAATTCAGCGAGATAATTTCGGAACTGGAGTTTTCCGTTTCGGGAATCGGGCGTTCGGCAAGAAATCCCTTTGAGCTGATTGAGGCATGCAAGTGTTCTGCATCGAGCGACAAAATTGAACTGAGCTTCAACGGCGGTGCGTTCAACGGAAACAAACGTGCGTGGTTTGAATTTGACAAAATGGATTTTGGCCGTGACGGTGCTGACACATTTTCCGTTCCGATTTTTTCTTTTGACAATGAGCTGGACTTTGAGCTGTGGGAAGGAAATCCTGACGGCGGAAGAAAAATCATGGACTGCCATTATTCTGCCGCGTCAATCTACAACACATACCAGAGCAAGACATACACTCTTCCAAGAAGGCTGTTCGGTATGCACACGCTTTCGCTTGTTTTCAGGACAAGCCTTTCGTTCCAGGGAATTGAGTTTGAAAAATCTGCAAAGACATTTTCAAAACTGAGCGCGCTTGACTGCTCGTCCCTCTTTGGAGATTCCTTTGTCTGCACCGACGACGCGGTTGAAAAAATCGGAAACAATGTTGTCCTTGAATTTGACGCGATGGATTTTGGAGCTCACGGCGCAAAAAAAATAACTGTCTGCGGATTTGCCCACGTTGACAACACAATCCACATAAAATTCTCTGGAGAGACCGATGCAATCCGGATTCTGGAATTCAAAAAGACTGACGGCTATGTGGAAAAGACTTTTGACATAGACGGAGTGCCCGGCATGAATAAAGTTGCATTCGTATTCCTCCCGGGAAGCAATTTTGATTTCCGCTGGTTCAGGTTCGGTGAGTGAGAGGGGAGTGAAAGGTTTTCCGTGCTCCACCGCTGGCCTCTGGATGTTCATGCAAACTGGATGTTTTTGGCTTTCGCAATTCTTTTGTAATCCATGCACTCCGGGGACCCCGATTGCCGAGTTGCAAAAGATTGCGAAGCCAATAGTTTTCAATGCGCAGAGTAAATCATAGCATTTATCATTCCATTTATAAATAAATTGGACAGTCTAATTGTATTGTGTTTGATGACTTAAATTTAAATGCTATGCAGTTCTTAAGAAACGGAAGCAGTGGTTTATAATAGGATGAGCCACCAAAAATGTAAAAGATATCATTTTCCAAATCAAATCCTTTTTGGATTAATTTAGATTTTACGTTCTTGGCCCAAGCGTTTTTATATGTTTTATTTTCTTTTGCCAAATCTACATCGTAATATTGAATTTCTTCATTTTTATCTAGCAAATTATAATCTTCTTTCCCAGATAAAATGAACCAATCATCACAATCATATAGTTTGATTCCTTCTGATTTGGATTTTTTAAATGTGTTTCCCTGATAAATGTCCTGGGCCTTAAATTTTTTCTCGGGAGTGTCTTTTCCTAGTTTTGTTTTGCTACATGCAATTAAACCTATTTTCATTTTATCCTTCAATTTTTGATATATTAGTTTTTAGAGGTAAGTCTGAAAATGCGACATTTAAAAGCCCGTGATTTCGGGCTTTTAAACTCGCACGCACTTGTGCGCTATCTCTAAAAAATCATTGTAAATGAGTTTTTCGAGATGCCCTTTAATAAAGAGGGTAAATGTGTGTCCAATAATAACCTCTATCTCTATCATAGGCATGAAGGACTAAATAAGGAGATTTGCCATAAGGATACGAAGCATCACTGGTTATCAAGGCAACCGCTACGGCACAACCACGTTGTTTCATTAAAGTTTTCACAGATGATGGCACATCTTGGTCAGAGGATATATGTCTTTCTTGATCATAATCAATTACATAGCCCATTTCTTCAACCCATTCAGGAATAATCTTGTTCACTAGCACACTACCATTGCCTTCTGCATTTTGGTAAGTGTCATAAAGCCAAAAATGTATTTTCCCATATCCTTTAATATAAGCCCACCCATCTGTTTCATGATATACATCCTCGATGCTATCTATTATTTTCTTTTTTGTGTGTGTGCCATCTGGAGAATATGTAAATTCTATGCTACCATAAAGGTCGTGCCGGTATTTATAATTTTGAACTGGTGAGTCTTCTGCAAAACTACATATTGCAATCAATGAAAAGAATATGCCTAAAACAATTTTTCTCATAAAAGAACCTCCAAATAATTTGAAAAACATCTTGTCGGAAGATTTCCCTTGCTGACAGCAAGTAGACCAGCGGTCTATCAGCCTAACAGATATTCTCCATACTTTTGTTGCGAAAACGAGCGACAGCGAGTTTTCGCAACAAAACCCTTGGTCAAGGGTTTTGTTCAGTGTACACTGAACAAAAAAATTTTTTTGAAAATTTTATCAGGAGAATCATGTATTGTTATAACAAAAGGTTGATACAAAAATTATGGGGAAGATAATTACTCATAGAGCTACTTTTGATACGCCGCCAGTTTTTGTCGGCTGTGAACCATCTGTTAGGTTTCGTTCTATATTAAATTAGCATAATTCCTTTTGGCATAGAAAATACGCATAATTGACACTTCTTTTTCATCATCATCAATTAAGTATAGGGCAATATAATTTTTCTTGAACAGAAATCGGTGATATCCCTCAGATTGCAGAACTGAATCGTTGCTCAATGGATACATATACGGATTATCTGCGATGTTTTCTTTTTCTTCCAGAAACTCTTCAAGTAAACTGTCAGCAGCTTTTGGATTGCAAAGTTTATCTGTAAAATAAGTTACAATTTCGGATAAATCCTGTTCTGCCTTTTCCATAATCCTGACATTATAAGCCATGATTTTTCCTTATTCTTGAAACGGCATCTTCTACAGAAGAGTATTTACCGTTTTTCATATCGTGTTTAGCTTCTTCAAGTTTTCCGTATACATTTGCAAGGAAAAGATTTTTCTCGTAAGTCTCCATGCTCATTAAAACCATATCACCGTAGCCATTTTTTGTTACGAAAATAGGTTCATCATTTTCATGGCAAAGTGCAGAAATGGCGGTTGTATTTTTTAAATCCCTTATGGGAACAATTCTTGGCATTTTCTCCTCCTTGTGGGATTATTCTACCACAGATTGTATTTTTTTGTCTATGAAAAAAGGCGGACTTGCCCCGCTGTACCGAATTTTATTTAGAGGAAGGAATTGAAATATTTCCCGCGCTCCACCGCTGTCCTCTGGATGTTCATGCAAACTGGATGTTTCCGGCTTTCGCAAGTCTTTTGTAATTCATGCACTCCGGGGCCCCCGATTGCCGAGTTGCAGAAGATTGCGAAGCCAATAGTTTTCAATGCGCAGAGTAAATCATGGTA
>JAFPKH010000094.1:0-2660 GCA_017424825.1 Treponema sp.
CATCTTAAAAGATTCTGATTTCTATATGTCACCAGATTTTGATGAGCCATTGGAAGATTTTAAGGAGTATATGTGAGATATCTTTTGGACACTCATGCGCTGCTCTGGTATTTATTCGATGATAGCAGCCTCTCTTTAACTGCAAAAGAAATCATCAATAATGAATTTTGCTATTACACAAAACTTTCTTTATGGGAGATAGCTATAAAGCAGACCAGAAAACTTCTTCAATATAGGCAAACAATTTCTCAGATTATCAATGCATGCAAAGAGGAGGAATTTGAGGAACTGTTTGTTACCGGAGAATCTTTGGAATTGATAAAGACTTTGCCCGATATTCACAGAGATCCTTTTGACAGGCTTCTGATTGCAATGGCGCAGGAAAATGATTTAACAATCATTACAAAAGATTCAAAAATATCTCTGTATGATGTAAAAACAATCTGGTGAACCGACAGCATACAAACAACCGACAACTGGGAAACGTTTACAATGGACGGTATGACGTTTAGACGTAAATAGACGGACTGGCCGCTATGTGTTCAGCACCTGGAAATCTTTCAAGGGAAATCCGGGTGCTTTTTGTTTTTCATTTATTCTATGAAAATCTGATTGAAAATGAACTGAATCCCCGTGGCTGTTACAGCAATGCCTTTATGCATTCTTCGACTTTTGCCATGTCCGCGGTCGGCTCAAAACGGGCGACGACATTTCCGGAACGGTCAATCACGAACTTTGTAAAGTTCCATTTTATGTCAGGCTTTTTGTTCCAGTCCGGATCGGATGCTGCAAACATTTTTTCAAGGGTCTCCTTGTACTCATGCTGCTCAAAGCCTGCAAACCCCTTTTGAGATTTCAGGTATGTGTAGAGAGGAAGTTCGTTTTCGCCGTTTACATCAGACTTTTTCATCTGCGGGAAGGTCGTGTTGTAATGAAAAGTGCAGAACTCATGAATCTCATCATCATTTCCGGGAGCCTGGCCGCCGAACTGATTGCATGGAATGTCGAGGATTTCAAGTCCTTTTTCGTGATAATCCTTGTAGAGTTTTTCAATCGGCGCATACTGGGGGGTAAATCCGCAGCCTGTTGCCGTGTTTACAACAAGGATAACCTTTCCCTTGAATTCAGAAAGCTTAAGGCATTCACCTTTTCCGGTTGTCACTTCATAATCATAAATCATAATCTGCGCTCCTAAAAAAAAGAATTATTTGTATTGGCGGGCAAAATCTGTGGCAGCCTTTAAATCCGCTTCATTCGGTCTTCCTTTGTGGATACCCTTGAACTCGCCCTTGCAGTGGAATTCTTTTCCGTCCATCGGAATGCCGACTTTGAGAGCCTCTGCCTTTACTTTTTTGTAGGTCGAGTTAAGCATTGCAGCCGTGCCGAAGTTCACAATCTTTCCAACTTTGTCTTTGGAAAGGGTTGATATAAAACTGCGCACTTCCGGGGCAATGGAAAAAGCATAGTAAGAGTTTCCCAAAAACAAAACGTCAACCTGCTCGTTTACCGGTTCGCTGATTGGCAATGCCTCAACTCCAAGCTCTTTTGCTACAGCCTCTGCAAGGCGTTTTGTGTTTCCTGTTTTAGTGTAATACCTGACCGCGAATTTCATAAAGCCTCCATGTAATTTTGATTTGACACCATTAAATTGTGTACAATCTTTTTATACTTGAATACTATTACTGCAAACAGAAAATGTCAAGCGATTTTATAAAGGTGAATGTAAATTTTTATTTTTCATGGAGCGATTGCAAAATGCCATCCAGGAACGCGGAATAATCACAATCGCGCTCAATCAAAAGGATTTTTTCGCCTGCATTTTTAAACCCGCTTACGGCAGCTTGATTTTCTTTTTTTGCCCAATCTATAGAAAGTGCGGAGTCGGAAAGCCGGGCTTCAATATCATCAGCGTGATTTTTTATTCGAGCGGAGGGTTTAATACCCCGCCCCTCTGGGGCGAAACAAGGGGTATTAAATCCGACTGCAATACCTTATGAGAACACCATACCCCGTTGCTCTGCGGCGGGGTTGGTGATTTCATCAAAATGCGCATCGATATAGCTGTCTGCCATTGCAAGGCACACGAATTTGATTTGCGAGGCATAGGACTCTTCAAAATCATTTCGCCAGCCAAACGGAATGTAGCAGCCTTCCACAATGAGATTCTGCCTGTTTTCGATTGTGGTTTTGATAATCTCCCTTACGACCGGCCACAAATAATCTGTCAGCTTGTCATCATCCGCGGGAGTTAGGCTTGTATAAGAGCTGCGGATTAATCCCATTTTCAGGTGGTCAATGGAAAGATATGGAATCTTGAGCTTTTCGAGCATCTTCTGCGCCAAAAGAGTTTTACCTGTATGGGATGCCCCTGTTATCAAATAAATCATGCTTATCTAATTCCTTTCAGCGTTCTTTCGTTTCGGCTGATTAAATTTACTCAATGCACTGAGATAATTTACCCGGTCATCAATATTTTGTCCACCCGAAATCTGTCTTTTGCCGCGGGGCTTTCTCAGAACCAGGTGAACTGCATTGAGTCCGGCAGGAATATTCCGAATTTGTATACGCTGATAAAACTTTGTGCGGCTCTCAACATAAGGCCCGAGATTCTTTTTTCTTCTACAAATATTGAGCGCGAACAGGTTAGAAATGAAATTATA
>JAFPKH010000095.1:0-5537 GCA_017424825.1 Treponema sp.
CTACGTTCTTCTGATGATCGGCATCTTCAAGCCCCGCAAGGTCGCTCACCTCTTCGTTTGTGTCTCCGTTGAAAATGGTGATGTCCTCTTCTTTAAGGCCTTCGACGCTTCTCATGATAAGGTGCATGATTCCCTTGACGCTCTTCTTTGAGTCAAGTACATCGCTTCCTATCCTCGGGAAAAGAGTTACGGATGCAGTGGTCGGATTCTGAGAATTCTTGAACGTGGCCGTTTCCGGGATGCTGAGCATTACGTTTGCCGCGCGGATTCCGTCAAGCTGCTCAAGGTGCTGCTCAAGCGCTGATTCCTGTGCCCTCTGCCAGTTCACTTTGTCATCGAAAGACGTGCGTGACCATTTCTGCGTGTCGAAAAGAGAATAAGGATCGACCTTTGTAGGTTCATATCCTTCTGCGACAAGCTGGCTGCGGTACTTTTTGGCGATGGTGTCGTTTTCAACGGTAATGTATCCGTCGCTGTCGATATCAGCCTTGATTCCGTCCTTTTCAAGCCTTGAAACGATCGTCCTCTGCTGGCCGGCTTCAACCGGAGCATTGAAAAGACGCACTGCAGTCTTCCTTGTCGATACGGAAACCAACAGGATGATGACAGCTATGACCAGAACCACTATACCGATTAGAATCAGCTTCTGGACAGGCTTCCACTTTGACCACTTTTCTTTTATGGTTCCAAATGTTTTTTTAAACCATTCGTTCATTTTCCCCTCCCGTGAACGAACAAAATTCAATCCTACAGCCATTCCCACTAAACTACAGGATCAAGCATAAGGATTATATCACATAACCATTCCGTTGGAAAGTGATAAAGTGTTCACTTCTCATCAAAAGGTTTATTTTTTTTCTTGCCCCCGCTCTTGGAGGCAGCTCTCAATTTTTTCTATAATTACTAGCGGTTCTGAGACAGTTCGTTCCATCCTGAGATGACCCTGTCGATTACCGTCTGGGCAAGGTTCATGGACATTTTCGCCATGGCCATCGCATTCGTAACGTCGTGTATGTCAACGCTGTCCGGGTCGGTGATTACCTGTTCAGTAAGCGCGGACACATTAAGCTGCTGGTCGTTCATCTCTGAAACGGCATCAAGCAGGTAGGATTCAAAAGTCCCCTTGGTTTTTCCCGGTTCTGCGGCGGTGTTCGTCACATTGCCGAAAGAATCCATGTACAGAGACTTGGACGTATCCAGAAGGCTCTTTGTTCCGATGTGCGCCGGATTGGATCTGTTAAGCTCCAAAGTACCGATTGTCATGTCCATTTTTCATTCCCCTCAATGATTTATCTTCCGATTTCAAGAGCCGCAGAGAACATTTCCTTGCTGCCCTGAATTACGCTCTGGTTTGCTTCGTATGCCCTGTTCGCAGAAATCATGTCCACCATTTCGTTGACGATGTTCACGTTCGGGTATTCGACATAGCCCTTGTTCGGTCCGGACTGGATTGCATCAGGATGGGTCGGGTCATAGACCATGCGTCCCTGAGTCGTGTCCTTGGTGATTGTCTTTACACGGACTCCTTTTCCCGGGCCGTTGTCCTGATCTGCGCTGACGAAAGGGCTTCTCCATACAGGATGCTCGGATGCAATAGGCTCAAACACTACGGTCTGCTTTCTGTATGCTCCGCCTTCCTGAGTGCGTGTCGTAGTCGCATTCGCTATGTTGTTGCTGATTACGTCAGTGCGAAGACGTTCCGCGCTCATTCCCGTCGCGGCAATATTCATGCTGGTAAAAAGTCCCATACCGTTCTCCTCAAATCAAAGCTTCATCAAATCTTTTTCATTGCAATATCGACCTGGTTGAACTCAAAGTTTTCAAGCATGGTCAAAAGCTGATACTGCATCTGGATTTGGGCAATATTCATGGCCTCCTGCTCCGCGTCCACGTTGTTTCCATTGGCCTTGGATGTCGATACCCAGTCGGTTACCCTGCGCGGCTCTACCTTACGCCAGTCCCTCGGCTGCTCGCTTTCAACATGACGTGCATCAGCGGTCGCCATCTTGAATGAGTTGTGCTCGTTGTCCCTGGACTCAAAAGCACGTTGCAGCTCGCTTTCAAAGTTCAGAACCTGTCTTTTGTAGTTAGGAACCTCACTGTTGGCGATGTTGTTTGCAGTAACCTGATAGCGCAGGCTCTGTACGTCAAGAGCACGTTGGAGTAAATCAACTGAATTTACAAAATTATTCATTCCCATACATTCACCATCGGCATTCTGAAAAAAATGTTAAGTGTTTTTAAAAAAGCTTGTCCGTTCACTTCGATGCGGCGCAGATTTCATATTCCGAAAAATTGGCCGAACATCTCGTAAAGACCTTCAATCCGTCTGTCGGAACCACCGTTTTCCCTTATCCCTGATTTTTCAATCCTCTGACCAGTGTCGGAATCAAAAATCATGATATAGTTTTCCGGTATTCCGGTTTCTTCCATTATTGCTGCGTAGATTTTTTCAAGCGTTTCATCGGAGTATATGGAATAATTTCCTGCCCAGGGAGAAATGAGCGCCGTCACGCTGTACTGCCCGTAGTTTTCAGAAAATTCCAGCTCGGCTGATTTTATGCCGCTTATTTTTGAGAGTTTTTTTTCAATCCGGTTTTTGGTCATGTAACCGGTTATCCCGGAAAGCCTGTTCGGATTTGATTTTATCCTTGAAGTGAAATTCAGTGCGAGAGCCACGACCGCCACAAGAACTATGAACACGTCGAAGCCGTCAATGATCCTGACCCTCGTCAAAGGGCCGTCAGACGTTTTTTTAATCATAATATCCCCACTATCCCAACAAAAAATCCCACGCAAAACGACGGCCATACAGGATCAAGCCCGGCACGGCCGCCATAATTTTAGAATTTGAATCCCTTCGGGAGCTGGCTCATGTCAAAGCCTCCCATTCCGCCGGCACCGCCCATCATCTGCTGCATCATCCTTGCCTGAGCACCGCGGTTTCTTGTCAATTTTTTCATGGTGAGCTTGGTCTTTTCAAACTGCTTTATGAGCTTGTTGACTTCCTGCACCGAAGTTCCGCTTCCCTTTGCAATCCTCTTGCGCCTTGAAGGACCGATTATAAGATGGTTCATGCGCTCCTTCATGGTCATGCTCTGGATGATGGCCTCCTGATGCTTAAGCCCGGCCTTGTCAATCTGGCTTTCGTCAACCTGCCCCGCAAGACCCGGCATCATGTCAAGAATCTGCTTCATGGAACCCATCTTTTTCATGGACTGGAGCTGTTCAAGCATGTCCTGGAGGGTGAACTCGTTGCGCATCATCTTTTTCTGCATCTTGAGCGCTTCTTCCTGATCGACGGTTTCCTGCGCCTTTTCGACCAATGAAACGACGTCTCCCATGCCGAGGATTCTGCTTGCGATTCTGTCAGGATGGAACTGCTCGAAATCTTCCGTTTTTTCACCAGTACCGATGTACAGTATAGGTTTTCCGGTTATGGTCTTCAAAGAAAGGGCCGCACCACCACGCGCATCGGAATCAAATTTAGTGAGGATTACGCCAGAAAGACCAAGCTGCTCGTCAAAGCTCTTTGCAATGTCAACGGCATTCTGACCGGTCATGGAATCAGCCACGAGAATCGTTTCGACAGGATCCACAGCCTTTTTCACGCGGACAAGCTCGTCCATCATATCCGCATCAATCTGGAGGCGGCCGGCAGTATCGACGATCACGGTGTCCAGACCGTTTTTCTTTGCAAAATCAAGACCGTGCTTTGCGACCGATACGGCATCCTTGCTGTCGATTTCCTTGTAGACCGGAACGTCTATTTTTTCACCGAGTACGGAAAGCTGCTCGATTGCGGCAGGGCGGATCAAGTCACAGGCAACGAGGAGCGGCCTTCTGCCATCTTTTTTAAGTTTCGCTGCAAGCTTGTGTGCGGCAGTCGTTTTTCCGGCACCCTGGAGACCAAGAAGGAGGACTACGGACTGAACGTCAGGACCTTTAAGCCCCAGATCCTTTTTCTCGTCACCGAGCATCCTTACGATTTTATCATAGATGATCTTTACGAACTGCTGGCCCGGATCAACCGCCTTGAGGACTTTTTCACCCTTAGCCTCTTCAATAGTGCTGTTGACGAAACGGCGCACCACACGAAGGTTTACGTCGGCTTCCAAAAGAGCCATCTTTATCTGCTCGACCGTTTCCTCGATATTTTTTTCGGTGATCTTCGACTTTCCGCCGAGAGTCCTCATTATGCTGCTGAACGTGCCGGTTATTTTCTCTAACATCTCTTCTTCCTTTTTAATATTTTTTCTACTGTCTGTTTACAAGCTTCATCAGGCATTCCATCGGCGTGAGTTCCCTGTTCAGGAGCCTGTAGAGCGCATCGCATATCGGGAGCTTAAGGCTTTTTTCCTCCGCAATCTGATGCACGTACTTGCATGCAATCGCACCTTCCGGAAGATAGCCGATTTTCTTTACGTTGGCGATCAAATCGTCAAGGTTTTCGAAGCGGCTGAGCATGTCCGTCTTGATTATGTCCTGACCGAAGCGTCTGTTGCGTCCGTATTTTGACTTGCAAGTAACGTCAAGGTCGCCCACTCCGCTTATGGAAGTGAAAGTTTCCGGGTGGGTCGCTCCCATGGCAAATCCTATGGTCTGTATTTCATTGAGTCCTGCAGCCATAAGGAGGCTTTCCGTATTGTCCCCGAAGATTTCGCTTGTTTCGGCCATTGCATCAAGGCTTCCGTAAACCACTGCGATTACGTTCTTTACAGCCGCGCATACCTGCACTCCGATCGGATCAAAAGAAGCATATGCCATGATTCCCGGAACGCGCAGAAGATCCCTCATGCGGATTGCATTCCTGTGATGGTCTGAAGCAGTTATAAGCCCGGTTATTTTTCCGAGAGCCACTTCCTCTGCATGTGAAGGACCCGCTATATATACGGTTCCGTCTTTGTAGCATTCAGGAAGAGCTGATTCCATGGTTTCAAGCACGAATTTCGGAAGGCCGCTTTCATTCGGAACGAAACCTTTGGTCAACGCACCTATCACGGTCTTTCCTTCGGTGATGTTCGGAACGTCTGCAAACTGCCTTATTGTCGGCGCAATATATAATGAAGGGCTTCCTACGATGATGAATTCCTTGCCGGACGCAACTTTCTTGATGTCGCCTGAAGCCGTAAGCCCCTCGCTGAGCTTATATCCAGGAAGATAACGCTTGTTCTCATGCTCATTGTTTATGGAATCCACGACATCTTCTTCCATAGCCCATACTTCAACGGAGTGACCGCCGCGGGCCAAAGCCGTTCCCATGGCAGTTCCCCACGCACCGGCTCCAATGATACCAACAGTCTTTGAATCCATAAACGCACCTTCCAAGCTTTTCATTATCTCAAAAAATGAAGTTTTTCAACATTCCCTGAAATTTTAGGGATAAGTTCTATTATACACCTTTAATAGAATAATTCAATGAGGTTTTGGAAAATCATTGGAAATCGCAAATTCCTAAGGAACCGCTGATTAATACGGGAAGCATTAATCAGCGGTTCCCGGCAATTTCTCGTAATTCTTTATACTGTAAGGAATTA
>JAFPKH010000096.1:0-3384 GCA_017424825.1 Treponema sp.
GAAAGGTAAATCTTGAACTTGTATTCCGCCGGGACAAGGTGGGTGAGCTTGTCGTTAAGTCCGTGGATTCCTTCCATTACAAGTATGTCGTTCGGACCGAGTGTCATCGTTTCGCCCCTGTAAGTCCTGAGTCCCTCATGGAAATTGTAGTAGGGCATGTCTATCGTCTTTCCGGCAAACAGGTCGAGCAGGTTCTGGTTGATAAGCTCCACGTCAAGGGCTTCAAGACATTCGTAGTCGTAGTCTCCGTTTTCGTCCTTTGGTGTGTCCGCACGGTTCTTGTAGTATGAATCCAGGCTGATTACCTTGGGCGTATATCCCTGTGCCTGAAGCTGGAGTGCAAGCTTTTTGCTTGTGGTCGTCTTTCCCGATGAAGAAGGACCTGCAATCAGAACGACGCGCACCGATTTTCTGCTCCTTATCTGGTCGGCAATGTCGGCAATGCACTTGACCTGAAGCGTCTCCGTTATGTCGATGAATTCGTTCACCTTCCTGTCATGTATCAGCTGGTTCAGGCTTCCCGCCGATGTTACGCCGAGTCTTTTTCCCCATTTTTTGTATTTCGAGTAGATTTCAAAAAGCTTCGGTTCATCGACGAAATCCGGGAGCCTGTCCGGTTCGCTGTGCTTGGGGAATCGGAGCAAAAATCCTTCGTGATAGGGCATGAGGTCGAAAACGTTCAGTTCGGATGTGGAGCTTACGAGAGGTCCGAAGTAGATGTCCGCAAAATCATCAAGCCTGTTCACCTTGATTTTTGCCGTTGCACGGTAATTCAGCTGTTTTCGCGATTCAACCAGGCCGAGTTTTTCGAACATTGTGCATGCATCTTCGTAGGAAATGTAATCCGATTCGATTATCTTGTCAGCCTTTACGATTGAAAGCATTTCGTCCTTGAGCCGCTTTATCTGTTCCTCGGAAATCTGGTTTTCCATGTCTATTGTGTAATAGTATCCGTATCCAAGAGAATGTCCTACCAGAAGCCTTGAGTCAGGGAAAATCCTGTGTGCCGCAGCAGCAAGGAGAAAACACAGGGATCTCCTGTAGATTGCAGCGCCTTCCTTGGTGTTTTCGTAGACCGGTTCAAGGGATGCGTTTATGTCCACGACCGTATCGAGCGGCTGGACTTCGTTGTTCACCTTTACCGCCATGATTTTCTGCCCCTTGTCCCCGAAATGCTTCATGAGCGTAAGTGGACAGATTTCATTTTCAACCTGTATGCTGGTATTGTCTGGAAATTTAATCGTTATCTTCTTCATGCCTATATTCTACATCAGATTCCGCTGATTGGCAAAAAAAATTTCAAAGCTTTATTAATAATCGCTTTCGTGCTTTTGTTCATAATCTGCTGCGTTGAGTTTTTCCATCAATTTATCAAGAGGTGCGTTCATTTTCTGGGCTGCAAGCTGAGGATCTATGTTAAATTCTTTTACGGCAATTACGGCATCCTCTATGGCTTTTTCCTCCGCCCCCTGTTTCTTGCCGTTGATGAGTCCCATTTGCAACCCTTCGGCAAGAGCTTCCTTCCACAAATACATATCGACGTAAACCTCCATGTTAAAAGAAAATCGACACTTGGCGTAGTCTTGTCTGTGATTTACGCATTCACTGAAATCTTTTCACTAAGCTCCAGGACTTTTTCCAACGGAAGGCCGGTGCAGCGCGCAATCTTTTCCGGACTGTCTCCTTCCCTCAAAAGGTTCTCGGCGGCTTCGACTGCCTTGTCAAAAACTCCGTCCTCATAGCATACCCGCTTGAATTCTTCCATGTCAAATTCCGTAAGGCTCATTCCTATTACCTCCGCCCTTTGTTTTTTGAAAAAGCCGTTCAAAAGCTTTTCCCGAATCGCCCAGTCTACGGCTTCTTCCACCGACTCTTTTTTACCGATTCCTGATTTCCTGTTTTCTTTAACACGATAAACATAACTTATGTAATCATACAACGGCCGGCAATTTTTTTGAAGGGGGAAACTGCATTTCGGGTTTATGTTGATTATCTTTGCAGTCCATTCGAAATCTCCCGACTTGTCTTCCCGGATGAAAGCGTCCGAAAGTTTCATTGACCGGCTGCCTGGTTCGGTTTCGCTTCCGTTGTAGAATACGATGAACTTTGGGGTGGGGATTTTCACGATCTTTGAACTCAAAATGCTTTTTCTGTTTTCCGTCAGGTAAATCTGGTAGAGCTGGGAAAAATACATGAGGCCCCGTAAGGGCATGTTCGGGTTGTATGAACTTTGCTGCTCCCACAAAAACATCTGCTCGTCTATCAGAAAAGAGATGTCGTTCCTCATTGTTATGTAAATCACGTTTTCAATCGTGTTCAAATGAAGCGCATCGGGGTCGGTGTAGCTTGTGCCGTTCAAAGCGTTGTACAGGCTGAGCCGCCATTTTTTGCTTTCATCTGTGTCCCGTCCGAAAATCGCCTTGAACAGTCTGTCCTTGTATTCGCGGTGGGGCAGTGGGGGATGGTTCTGATTTTTCATTTCCATATATATTTATATGCAATGAAAATCAGTATTGTAATAAAAACTGCAAAATTTTTGCAAAAAAAATCCCGGAAACAAAAAAGTCTCCGGGGTTGTCATGCTCGATACTAGATTCGAACTAGTGACTTCTACCGTGTGAAGGTAGCACTCTACCACTGAGTTAATCGAGCAGCACAATCTTTATGGATAAAAATTATATTCCATCCAACCTCGTTTGTCAAGCCCGCCGTTATGACATGCTATTTAAGCGTGTATGAAACTAGTGTCCAGTATGATTCGCTGGTTCCGTTGTTCACGCTGATTTTTAGATTTTTTGCATTTGACGGGATTTCTACGGTTTTCGAATAGATTCCGTCCCCTTCAGCTTCCATGGTCTGCCATTTGCCGTCGATTATGATTTCAATGGCACTGTACTGCGATTTGACGGAAAATTTGTATGTCTTCCCCCTTTCCAACGGTCCTTCAATCGGTGAAAGCAGGATTCCGTTTTTGTCGAGGCCGTAGTTATTGTATGTCTCAGGAAATACCGTGGTTCCCGCAGATTTTGAGTCCAGTATCAGTTCGCCGCAATAGTCGCTTTTCTCCATGGTGCTGTCCTGCTGGAAAAACGATACATTATATCTTGCCGCACGGGGCAGACTGAACAGGATTCTGGTCTTTCCGTCTTCCGTAAGCTGGGTGAATGTAAAGTTCTGGATTTTTTCGTTCCTTTCAATGTCGAGTATGGTGCATGTAAGGCTTTGGTCTTCAGCTGCGACATATTCAATCATAAAGCTTCCGTTGCACTGGTTGATCAGTTTCAAATTTGTTTGAAGGTCTGCGACAGCATAGAAAAAGTGCGGCTTCAGCGATGGAAGCTCCAAAAACTGTGAAAACGATACCTTTTTTGGAAGAAGCTGGTC
>JAFPKH010000097.1:0-2514 GCA_017424825.1 Treponema sp.
ACATCATTGCCGTCAACTGCAAAAGAAGCGCCAGCCTGTTCCCATACAGATTTTGAATTTGTCACTCCACCAAAGGTAATATTGTTACCGCTGACAGTTAAGGTACTATAGCTATTAGTTCCATAATCTGCTGCAGAAACAGTTGAGCCATTTGCAGTTACGCTGACCAGATTATAAGTTCCATCCTGCATAGCACCCGGTCCCTTACATCCGGCAACCAATGCCATTGTGAATACTGCACAAAAAACAGCCAAAATAGTTTTTACGTTTCTCATATAACCCTCCTAAGGTTTCAAAACTAGGTTAATTGTACCCCCCCCCGTATTTGTCAAGATAATATCTTGTTATATGAGAAAATCTTGCAAAAGAAAAAATTTGACATACATATACAACATACATATAATAAAACTATGGTGACACGCTCAAAAATGAAACCGGTTACGGTATATCTTCAGGAATTAAAATATCTCAGGTTTCAGCAGATGGCAGAACAACAGAACCGCAAAGCCGCAGAACTCGTGCGCGATGCAATGGATGAATACATTCAGAATCACGGTGAAAACAAAAAATCTTTGGATTCATGGCAGCCGGTATCCCTGGGCGGATTGAAGCAGGATGCAAGCGACTGGCTCTCAAAAGATTTCCAGGACGAAATGATGGGGGCTTCTTTTTGATAGGCTTGGATACAACATTTTTAATTGATCTTGAAATAAGTGATTCCCCAAGGCACAACGGAGCCGTAAAATTTTTTCAAAAGTGGAAATCCGAAAAACATTCGCCGCTCGCCATTTTTTATCAGACCTTTCTTGAATTCCAGCATGTCGTCACAGATTCAAAACGATTCAACAATCCGCTCACAATGGAACAGGCAGTCGAAAGAACATGGTTCTGGGTAGATCAGGAACGCATAAAAATCATCTGCCCAAGCGTGGACTCCTTGAAACGCGCCCAGCTATGGACATCCATGTACAAACTTGGCCGCAAACGGATTCAGGACACCCATCTTGCAGCTGCATTTGCAGAATCTGGAGTAACGGAAATCTTAACGGCAAACCCAACAGATTTTGAAATTTTTGAAATGTTCACTCTTTTGGACTACACAAGAGATTGAGCGGCTACGCACTTCTCTTACAACAAGGGATTTTCTCCAAATCATTTTCAAGTTTTTCTTTTGCTTCCCGCAAATCTAATTCATTCTGCATATTTAGCCAAAACTTTGAACTTGTCCCAAAATATTTTGAAAGACGTAAAGCCATTTCAACAGAAATCTTTCTTCTATTATGAACCAAATCCAAAACAGAACTTGTCGAAACCCCCAAATCTTTTGCAAGCCTGTACGGTGTAATTTCAAGCGGTTCCAAAAACTCTTCTATAAGAATTTCACCTATTTTTGGCAATTCAAATTTCTCATCCATGACAACCTCCTCTAGTGATAGTCCACAATTCTGACTTCATAAGCTTCATTATTCTGAAACTTAAATTGTATTCGCCATTGATTATTGATTCTTATTGAACAATAATCCTTTAAGTTGCCAAGCAAATGCTCAAATTTATTTCCTGGAGGAATCTTTAAATCATCCTCACATTCCGCTGAATTTATAATGAGCAATTTTGAGAATGCTCTTTTATAAATATCCGGGGGAAGCCTTGGTGATTTTTTTCCATTCCAAATCTTTTCAGTTTCGGAATCTCCAAATGTTTTTATCATAACTACATTATATGTCTCACAGATATATCTGTCAAGAAGATATATGCTAACATCCAAATTTTATTACAATTGGTCTTTTCTTTACCAAATCCTAATTCTGTTATGTCCGGCTTTCAAATTCTGTATCGGTCCAAGCGCAGCGGAATCTTTCCTTGATTCACCAAGCATGTCTTTGTCCAGGACGATTTTTGAGCCGTCGGGGGAATCGAATCTTTGTTCGCTCAGACGTGGAACCGGAAGTTTGTCGCAGTCCAGAACATCCATGCGCGCAAAATCAGATTCAATGAAATCTTCCGGGAAATCAATTTCCAAAAACACCTGTCCATTTTCGGTTTCGATTTTCACGTTTGGATTTTCGTCCGTCACAAAACATTTATTTTCACGGTCAAAATTTTTTGCTCCGTTGAAATATGCGTTGCAATCAATATACGCAGGCTGCTTGACCTGGAAATACCGCTGGTGGTCGCCTTCAACAGATTCAATCCGCTCCATGTATCCGGCAAAATCAGAGGGACAGCCGTTGTAAACAGAAGTTCCGTAACCAAGCTTTCCGTCCTGGGCTTCGGTATAAAATCTGTCACCCTTTTTCTTTCCGACAAAAATGTTTCCGATCCATCTGTCATCATCGCCGTAAATGAAAGCTGTACCCAAAATCTCCGTGGAATGCGGCAGATGGTATGGGGTTGTCCTGTCAATCACCGGGTATTTGTCGATGAATCCGCACCAAAGATTGTGGATGTAGGCGTTTCCCTGCGCACCGTTGTTCAGTCCATAGTCCGAAGTAAAAATATTGTTGTCCACAAGGC
>JAFPKH010000098.1:0-3855 GCA_017424825.1 Treponema sp.
ACAAACGATTTATAAAAGTTCATTTCAGGGGTCACATGAAAAAGTTTCTCAAGTTCGTCTTGATTTCCATATTGATTTTAGCGGCGGCTGTTGCTGGAATCAACATCTACATGATTAATTTTTCACGACAGTACATTTACAAGGACATTTCAACCATGCCGGGAAAATATGTCGCAATAATTCCCGGAGCGGCAGTCTATAAAAATTCGGTATCCCATGTCGTACGTGACAGGGTTGAGGGCGCAATCAACATATTTAAAAAAGGCAAGACGCAGAAATATCTGGTTTCGGGCGACCATGGCACGATTGAATATGATGAAGTCAACAAAATCAAAAATTTCATGACGCAGATTTACAATGTCGATGAAAACCTGATTTTCCTGGACCATGCCGGATTTTCAACTTACGAAACCATGTACCGTGCAAGAGACGTTTTCTGCGTGGAGAATGCAGTCATAGTTTCACAGCCGTTTCACTTGGCGCGTGCAGTCTACATCGGTCGGAAACTCGGGCTGGATATAATCGGTTATGAAGCACCGGAACTCGTCAGTTACAGAAAAGAACTCACGGGATGGTGGAATCTGCGGGAATGCATGGCAAGGGTCAAGGCATTTTTTGAAGTCCTGTTCAAAGCAAAACCAAAATATCTGGGCGAAAAAATTCCAATTACCGGAGACGCAAGCATCACCTGGGACTGATTCAAGCCGTTACATCCTGCGTATTTTCTTCTGTAGAAATTCCAACGGAGGATTCAGAGTCTCATGTTTTTTGATTTCTTCTATCGCATCTTTTCCGGTCTGTGCGGCAGTTGGAACTCCACCGGGATAGCGCAGACAGTGATTGGCCAAAAACACATTGTCCAGACTTCGAACGTCAATCGACATGAATGCATTGAAATTAAACGGCGTGGTGATGTAACGCATGTAAGCACCCAGATACGCATTGTTGATTTTCCTGTACGACCACGGAGTCCAGACATCAAGGACCGAAATCTTAAACCTGTATTCCGGGAACGTTTTTTCAATTTCCCTTTTGATTATCTCCGCGCAATCATTTTTTGCTTTTTTATAGTCATGCGGATTCAACTTCTTCCAGTATTTGTAATCCTTCACATACTGAGGAATGGAAACCTGAATGACCGTCTGATTTTCCGGCGCAATGTAATCACCGTAAATCCTGTAATTTTTTATCGTGAACCTTGAACAGAGCCTCGTACCGATTTTGATTGTCGCACAATCGATTCCAAGGGTGTCCTTTACGCAGTCAAAAAGTCCATCGACAGAAAAAGCGACCTGAAACGAACTGTAAATCACAGGACGACCTTTTCCATGCTTCTTCAAAATCTTTTTCAGCGGCATCGGCGTGCATTTATTTTGAAGCAGAGTCTGATATGTAAAATTAACGTCGCTCGCTGCAATTATGTAGTCGGCAGAATCAGTACTGCCATTTTCAAAAAGTACTCCATCGGCATGCTTAGAGATGATTTTTTTATAATGCACTCCGTCGATGAAATCACGATGCAAATCCTTCAGGTTCTGGACTTTTTCATCAATCGTATCCATCTGGATGATTTTTTCAATCCGGCTTTTTTTATCAATCAGGATTTTTTTAACGGGACTGCCCAAGACGATTTTTCCACCGAGCGAAAGATATTTTTCCTTCATGTTTCTTATCATCCCGAGTGAACCGCCCTCAGGCAAATCACCGTTTTCATTTACAAAAAATCCATACGCAAGCATAAGCCAGTAGGATTCATAATTCTTGTCCATGAAATCGATGAACAGAGATGCAATTGCCGGACACTTGAAGCGTTTGGACAGCTGCTCCAAATTCAGATTGAGGTACTGGATGAAATGAACCGCAAGTTCCAGAGGCTTTTCAGAGAAGTCGTGATTTTTTATTGCAATCAGCAAATCTTTCGGACTGACATTCGAATTCAAGGCCTTGTTTATGAAAATGACGCAATCCACAAATCCATTTATTTCCGATTTATCATCCGGTGAAAGGGCCAGAAGTTCATTGCGTGTCTTTTCCAAATCGCGCCACAGGGTTGCAGTTTGATTTCCGGAACGGCTTGAAAGAAATTCATCCCTTTTTATCAGCGGAACGTCTTTGCCAAGGACACCCAAATCTTCCCACAATTTTCTGGTCGTACTTTTTTCGTTCGTACCGGTCAACCAGTGCAGGCAATTGTCGATTGTAAATCCGTTTCTTTTCCAAGCAGAACATGCTCCGCCCACCCACGGATTTTTTTCATGGATGACGGTTTCAAATCCATTCATCTGTCCGAAAATCCCGGCAGAAAGTCCTGCAACACCACCACCGATGATAATAATTTTTTTTGTAGATTCCTTTGCGTCCATAACCAGTGCTGCCTAAACCGTGAACTGCCCCATCTGCTCGCTTATGTCTGCAATCGAATCCTTCATGCGGCTTGACATTTCGGAAAGTTCACGTCCGCTTTCGCTTACACGTTTTGCACCCGAAGTCATTTCGTCCATGCGCGATGACATTTCAAGACCGGAGTTCCTCAATGTTCCTATGTTTTCAAGAATAGTCTTGTTGCCTTCGGACATTTCCTTTGACGCGACCGAAACTTCAGTGCTGGATGACTTCATTCTTTCGAGCGTGTCGATGACCTGCTTTGAACCCGCGTTCTGCTCTTCCATTGAAGATTTAATCTGCATGACAAGCTGGTTTGTCTTTACAATTTCGTCCGACACCGTTGAGAATGCGTTGCTTGATTCCTGAGACGCTTCGACCACTTCAACTATTGATTCCTGGATTCCCTGGAGCTGCTCACCGATTGTCTTTGACTGCGACGATGATGTTTCCGAAAGTTTTCTGATTTCATCCGCGACCACCGCAAAACCTTTTCCCGCTTCACCAGCATGTGCCGCTTCAATCGCCGCGTTCATTGCAAGAAGATTTGTCTGTTCTGCGATGCTTGCAATCGCCGAGTTTGCTTCCTGAAGCATTTTGGATTTGTCTTCAATCTGGGAAATCTTTCCGTTGACGGCTTCCTGTTTTTCTTTTCCTGATTCCGCCTGTGACTCAAGACCCATGAAAACGTCCGCCATTTTATCCACGGCTGTATTTACGCTGCTGATGTTTCCGAGCATATTTTCAACCGCGCTTGTTGCCAGTTTTACATCCTCTGTCTGAGAGCCAATCATCCTTTCGAGCGAAGTTATGTTTGAGGCAATACCGTTTACCGCGTCCGCAACTTCCCTGACACTTTCGTTCTGCGAGCTGATTGATGAATGAACCCCGTCAATGTTGTCTATAATCTGGTTGATTGCGGATGCCGTGTTTTCCGTTGAAACGCCCATGTCCGCTCCCACCGCGTTGAGCTTGCTTTCCGAATTCTTGACCTTGGAGATTATGCCCTGGAATTTTTCAAGGAACCTATTTTCCTCCTGCACAAGCTCATCAAAAATCTTGAACACGGAAGTCTTTTTGATTTTCACGCGCTTGGTCAAATCCGCATTGCCGCTTGAAAGTTCCGCTATCGCCGATTTCAAAACCTTCAGCTGGTTGATTATTGTGACAATCCCCCTGACGAGAACGAAAATTATGAGGACAACCAGAATCGCCACAACCCCCCAGAACCACACGTGCTGATACAAAAATGCCTGCTGCACAAACTGGATGCTGGAATCCTCATCGCTTGCAACTCCGTCGCTGTTCATTGCGGAAATGTGGAATCGGTAGGTCCCCGGCGTAAGGTTGGTGTAGGATGCCGTGCGCAAAGTCTCCCAGTCCGAATAATCCGCGTCGAATCCGTCGAGCTTGTAGTTGAACTTCACCAAATCGGAAGAAACAAAACTAAGCCCCGCAAATTTTATGCTGACA
>JAFPKH010000099.1:0-2549 GCA_017424825.1 Treponema sp.
CGGTCCCCTGGCATTGATTTCGGTTTCCACATCTGATTGCAGTTTCACGTTGATTCGTGACATCCCGTTTTCAAGATGGATAAAATCAGTGCGCACAGCTTTTTCATTCAAAAGGCTTTCGATTTTTTCACCGGTGAATCCCGCGACAAAACCAAGCGCAACATTTTCCACGCCAAGATTGTTCAGAACGGTCGAAACATTTATTCCCTTCCCGCCAGCCAAAACATTTTCCGATGCCGAACGGTTAACCTTCCCCGTAGAAAAATTCTGAACCGAAACAATATAATCAATCGACGGATTTACCGTAAGAGTATAGACCATCCAATCCTCCTCAAGTTCTACTATAGCGGATATTACGCGATTTGTCATGGAGGAAGAGAAGTGATATGGTTTTATAAAAATTTCAACCTAATTTTTACCAAGCAAAACTTACCGACCGCTTTGAAGCTTTATCATATGATTCATTCAAATACAATATCGCATTTTATGTAAGTTCTGTGCACAGTTTCAAGCGTTGATAAATCAATTACATTGAGCACAAAATCTTCAATTGTGGAAACACGCGGTTCACCAGATTCTCCCATTCCAATGCAAACCAGATAAAGATTGCCGTTTTTTTCTACAAAGTTTAATCCCCACCAGCAGTTTCCAAGTTTCAGCAATTCTTTTTCATCTTCAAAAACTTTTCCATCGGTTTTAGCAGTTTCGCGAGCCATCCTTAAAACTGTTATGTCGAAGTTTGAAGCCATGTGACCAACTGATGTGTAATATGGTTTTGCAATGATTTTTTTGTCATTGAATTTTCTTTCTATTATTTCAGGACGTTCCGATTCCATTCCCATAAACGAATAATCAAACGAAGCCATTTTTTCTATTATGTCAGAAGAGAGCCATTGTTTTTCATCATCCGTAAGATTGTAAACATAACGGGCATGGGCGCTCGCAAACACTTTCCATTTTTTATCAGAAAACGAAAGCAAGTCATACGAGATGAGACGCTTGCTGTCAAAATCCCTTACCTCTTCAAAAAAGAAAGTGTATCCCGTAAGAGGATCTGTGACAGGATATACCAAACCGCATTCTCCAAGAGAACCTTTTCCAGAATAATAGATTTTCCATTTTTTCTTTTTGCCGTCAAATCTAAAAACCTTGAGATATGGAAAACGGCCGCTTCCTTCTATCTGCATCATGGCAAGCATTCTGTCTTTGATGCCTTTAAGATGAATTTCCGAACAGTAAAGGTTGCTCTTTTTTGTATAAGCCAATTCAGTTTGCAAAAACTCATATTTGTCATCAACCGGAGCATCGATTGTTTCATAATTCAATTCATTTTCATAATCGGAATATGTCGCATACTCATTGTTTTTTATCCAGCCGGCCCAATATAAAACTTTTTGAATTTCTGACTTATGCGAATTAGATGCATGCAAACTGGTGATTGCAACAGAAGCAAACAACAAAGTAAAAAGCTTGGTTTTTAAATTCATTTTCAACTCCCAAAATTGACACGGTGTCAGTTATGTACCAGATTTTTATTCATAATTACGTTCAAGAAAATGAACATAATCTTTTAATCCGCTGATATCATCCAGGAACGGATGTTCTTCATAGAAAGAACCGAATAATTTTACGCGAATCACCAACCCCGCCGCAGAGCAACGGGGTATGGTGTTCTCATAAGGTATTGCAGTCGGATTTAATACCCCTTGTTTCGCCCCAGAGGGGCGGGGTATTAAACCCTCCGCTCGAATAAAATTTGGGTCAAGCATTTTTTGTATCAAATACCTTTTTGTTTCCTTTTGCTTGATTTTACTGTCATCCAGTTTTTCAATTACGAACAGCATCCTTATAAGAATCTTATCAATAATGACATTGCTCTGTTCCAATGTACCGATTTCAAAATGAGGCTCATTAATCGCAGCAGGAGACGCTTTTGTTTTTATAAGATAACCGTCATAAAAATCCACATTTGAATTCTCAATATCGTATAAAATGATTTTATCTATAATTTCCCTTTTTTCTTCTTTTTTTGGGGCGTTGATTATTTCATCAATTTTTTCATCATCGATTACGGTTTTTCCCTCTAAGCCGTTTTTTGATTTAAATGTCCCGGATATGCTTAGGGGTTTTATTTTGCCGACATCTCCATTGCTTTTTTCTTCTGGAATTACACACTCAACGCTTCCATCCCTATGGATTCGAATTTGCTCAGATGCAAAAGCATACTTAGGAAGAGGCTTTAAATCCAGAAAAAATTTTGTCCTGTCAACCAAAACATACAGAGAACAGGATTCACTGTCATACCAAAGTTTTCCATATCTTGTGTAATATGCATTTCCCTTTTCATCTTTAACTTTAAAAAATCCATTTCCCAGAACGGAAACATCCAAATAATTATTTGTCACTTGAATACTTCCCTGTGAGAAATTTATTTTTCCGTCGCTTTTATCCGCATCAAAATCAAAAGACCCTTTATACGCACAAGTCGAATAATTATATAAATCCTTAATCAGAAAATCGTATTCCTCTTCCGGCGAAAGACAATAAAC
>JAFPKH010000011.1:0-4998 GCA_017424825.1 Treponema sp.
CGGATGGGGGCGATGATATATTCTTCAATGCTCTTGTGATACACCCGTTCCGCATGGACCGGCGTAACGCTGTTGAAGCTGATGTTCATGGAGTTCAGGGCCAGAATACCCGGAACCAGGAAATCAATATAGGACGCGCCGTTAGCCGTCTGAATGCTGCGGCCCAGTCCCCAGCCAAAGGCTATCAGATACAGGAGAGGCGCTACCATGCGGGACAGGATGAAGGCGGTCATGCGATGCTTCAGTACGACCCAGTCCCGCCAGAAAACAGTCCAGATGTCAGACAGCATCAGAGTCCCTCCTTCCTTCCGGTCAGTTCAATGAACACGTCTTCCAGGTTTGATTTGCGGATGGAGGATGCCGCGTCAATGGTGCCGATGAATTGCCGGGCTTCTTCACGGGTGTTGAAAAAGCGGAAGTCCCGGCGCACGTCGTCGCGCCATTCCGCCACAAACCGGCCGAAACGGGAAATAAAACCTTTTGGCGTATCCACGTCGATGAGTTTCCCTTTGTTCATGATGGCCACCCGGTCGCAGAGTTCTTCCGCTTCTTCAATGTAATGGGTGGTAATCAGAACTGTTGCACCGTCTTTTGCCAGCCGCCGCACCAGTTCCCAGATACGCCAGCGCACCTGGGGATCCAGGGCTACCGTAGGCTCGTCCAAAAACAGGATCTCTGGCCGGTGGATCAGGGCCCGGGCAATCAGCAACCTGCGTTTCATGCCGCCGGAAAGCTGCCGCACTCCGTCGTTGATAACGTTCTGCAGTTCCACGTATTCCAACAGCTCGGCAATACGGGCTTCCCGCTCTTCCCGTTTCATATGGTAAAGCCTTGCGTGCAGTTCCAGGTTTTCCCCTACGGTCAGGTCCTGGTTACGCAGCTTTTGAAAAATGAAGCCGGTGAAGATGAAATCGGATTTTCTGATTTGGATGCCGCCGTTTTGTACACGAACAGATTCCTTGAAATCTCCAAGATTCTGCAGCAGAATGAAGACAAAGTTTCAATGAAGCTTCTGGCAGATTCCATTTCAAAAGCCATTGAATGCAGGTTCCTCTCCGATGATGATTTGTACGATCTCGATGAATTTTCAATCGTCAGGTGCTTTGACAGAATTGAAAAAGAAAACGTAAATTTGGAAGATCCTTCTTCAATCAAAGAGTTCTGCAAGATGTGGCGCACTTTCCGCGGCATGAAAGAAATCAAGCGTGCACAGGAGGCGCAGAAAAACGCATACAATATTTCACTCAATGTGAAGCAGCGTTATGTCGATCCTCTTGTAAAAACTGCATCTGGTCCGGTAAGAGTGTCAAAGCTCAGCAAAGAAGTCGCCGGCAACATAGAAGATTTCCTGAATTATAAAGATGCGGCATACGGTTCTGTAGCTTGGCTATAAAATGATTGCGTCCAAAAAAATCGTAATTGTCACGCAAGATTCGAAGATTGCAAAACTATTTCCGTCCGAATGTCAGATGGAAATAGTTTCATCAATAAATTTTTTGGACACCATGCTGTATGGCTTTGTCCCCGATCTGATTGTAATTGATTCGGTTTACGACGTTGACATACAGCAAATCCGTAAAAATGAAAATTTCACTTATGTTCCTTTTTTAGTCTTATCTGAAAATCTTTCCCTGCTCACAAAATTTTTTGATATGCTGAATCTTCCGCGCGTGATGCTTTGTTCTTCGCATGTCCTTGAAAATAAAAAAGTAAAAAAAAGAGTCATCCAGATTCTTGAATCAAGAAAATCTTTTTTGCCGCCGAAAACATCTGCCGTCGTAAAAAATTCCCTCCGCTTTATCGGTGAGCGCTTCAATGAAAATCTTACGCGGGAGATAATCGCAAAAAATGCCGGAACATGCACCGATTATCTTTCAAGAATTTTCAAAAAAGAAATGGGACTGAACCTCTGGGATTATGTCCTTGCCGTAAGGATAAATGAAGCAAAAATCCTTTTGGAGCGCACAGGCCTAAGCGTAAAAGAAATAGCTTCCAAAACCGGATTCAACGACCCGTCATATTTCAACCGGATCTTCCGCCGTGAATTCGGACTTGCACCTGGAAAAATACGGGAAAACTAAAATCCTAAAACCTAAAAATCAATAAATCCTCTGCCTCAAAAAAATTAAAAAAATTATGCAGATTTTTTTACATCGGTGATTTTCATTGCATATAAATAAAGTGAGGACAAAAAGACGGAGGTTTTATGAAAAAGATTTTTGCGCTCCTTGCCGGCATGCTGATTTTTTGCTCGTCGATTTTTTCACAGTCTGCAATGGAAGGATTTGAATTTTTGAACCGCGACATTTCGGAGATTTTTTATTCAATAAGTCTTTACCGCGGAATTGCAATCGTTGGGGATGATACGGTAAGCGGAAAAGCAACTTTCAGATTTGCCGGTGAAGATTTTGATTCTGCATTCAACAGTTTTTTGAAAGCACAAAGATTGTACGTTGAAAAATCAGAAAAGACTTGGACGGTTTCAAAAGTTTTGTTTACCCCTGATGATTCCGGCGGATATTTTTTGGATGCATCCGATATCAGGCCTGTTTCGCTCGTTGATAAAATCAGCCAGAAATTTCAGTGCGAGATAACTTTTGATTCATTGTCCGAAAATCCTGTTACGCTACACACCAGCGGAAACAATCCCATGGATTTTGTGGATGCCGTTACAAGGGTTCTCGGAAAAGAATATTATGCCGAATCAAATGACGGACATTTTAGAATCAACAAAGTTTCATCACAGAAAAAATCATATTCTGCAGAACGTGAAATGGTTACCGTAAGAAAATATGATGAAAATGATTCGGAACATTTTTTGGTCGATGTTCAGGATGCATCAGCCGGCGTGACGCTTGAAGAATTATTTTCAGCAGCCGGAAGGGAATTCATTTTTGCCTGTGATACAAGTTTTAGAATTAAAAGAGTTTTGTTCAGCGGCAAGGATTTTGAAGACACCCTGCGTTTGATTTGTTCGAACTGCTCGCTGGAAGCCATGGAATCTGACGGAATCATTTACATACTCCCGGATTCATCTGTCGGAAGTTCCCTTTCTGATACCGGAAAAACTTGGCAGAAGCACAGCCTTTCATATTATTCCGTTTCAAAAGCAGTTCCGTTGATTGAAAACCGTTTCGGCAGGCAGACGTTGATTCCGCTTGAAGATGAAAACAGCTTTTTGTGCTTTGCAAAAGAAGACGTACAGAATCAGATTGCAGATTTTATAAAAAGTTTTGATGCAGCAAAAAATTCATTTGTCGTAAAGCTGCGCTATATCCGCACGGATGATTTTTTGACTCATCTTCCGCCCGGTGTGTTTGCATCGCAGATTGTAAAAAGCACTCAGGATAACGTTTTCTTTTTCAATGGAAATGAAGCACAGCATGAACAGCTTTTGGAATATCTTAATGAAGTAGATTGCCCTGTAAAACGGCTCCGCTATGATCTTTTGGTCATGCAGTATCAGTCAACGGAAGATGCGTCATGGGAAAATTCTTTGTCGGCCAGAAGACTTTCGCTCGGTGATTCAAATGATCTTTCAGTTTCGTTGGGTTCAGTCCTTGATTTCAATCTGGATGTCGTAAGCGCGTTCGGTTTGAAATTTGCGGCATCGCTTCAGTCTGCAATCAATGAAAACAGGGCGCAGGTTTTTGCTGACACGACCTTGCATGGAGTGAGCGGAGGAACGATCAACTTCGTGAATACAAACACATACCGCTACCGGGACAATAATATAAATCCGGAAACAGGAACTCCCATCTATACCGGTGTCACAAGGGAGATAGCGTCAGGATTGAAAATAGATGTGACCGGATGGATAAGCGGTGACGGAATCATAACAAGCAAAGTCACTGCATCAATTTCAAGACAGGGTGCGGACTTGTCATCATCAACCGGAAACCCGCCGCCGACAAGCGAAAAAATAATAACGACGGAAGTTCTTGGAAAAAGCGGAGAGCCTATAGTACTGAGCGGACTTATTCAAAATGAAGAGACATGGAGCGAAAAGCGCACTCCCTGGATTTCAAAGATTCCGCTGTTGGGATGGCTTTTCAAATCGAACAACCGGACTACTGAAAAAACAGAAATGGTAATTTATCTTGTTCCGCATTGGGAAAACGATGAGGAAATGGACAGTGAAAAAAACAGCGTAATGGATTTCAAAACAAGGATGCTTAAAGCCGCAGATTTGGAGGAATGTTTATGACGGATAAAAAAGATTTTGCACTGTCTCCTGTATTTTGCCTTCACAATGGAGCCGTGGTTTTAAATCAGGATGAGTCATCCGTTGTGTTCGGTCTGCTGAATGAAAATGATGAGGATTTGAAATCCCGTCTTAGAAAAGCGGTTTGCTCCAAGCTGAACGTTCAGGAAACCGGATGTGATTTTGTAGCCGTTGATAAAGATGCTTTTAACAAGCAGATATCATGGATGTTTTCGCACGATGGTGAAAGACCGTCAGAAAAATTCCAGCCGGGGAAAAAAGAGGAGCTTTCTGAAAATGAAGCCGCGGCTCTTTTGGAAGCGTTGATCGGAAATGCCGTAAAAGCAAATGCAACGGATATTCATATAGAAGGAAATGTTGTCCGCTACAGGATTTTGGGAAAGCTTTGTCATGAAATTGAACTTGGTGAAGAGCGCCGGAATGCTGTCTTGCAAAGAATAAAGCTGCTTGCCGGTTTGAATGTCGTTGAGCACAGACGGCCTCAGGACGGACACTTTGCATTTTTTATAAATGACAGGAGGGTTTTTGTAAGGGTTTCAAGCTTACCGACCGTGGGTACGGTATTTGAAGAAGAGTCCGTTGTTATGCGTCTTCTTGATCCTGCCAAGATTCCATTGGATTTGGACAAGCTTGGTTTTGAAGAAAATCAGATTTCTGTCCTGAAAAAATTCTGTGCACTTGAAAACGGACTGCTTTTGATTTGCGGCGCTACAGGTTCAGGCAAATCAACGACGGCTGCTGCCATGCTTGAGGAAATAAGAAACAACGGTAAG
>JAFPKH010000100.1:0-3082 GCA_017424825.1 Treponema sp.
GCATCTGTTTTAATGCTGATTTTGACTTCTGCATCTGCCGCAGAAAAGGTTTATAAGGTCGGAGACATCGGTCCAGGCGGCGGAATCGTATTTTATAAGAACGTTTCTGGATTTTCAGTTGAGGACGGAAACGGAGAGTCAAAAATCTGTCACTATCTGGAAGTTTCTGCAGAAGACCTTGGTCAGGCAACCTGGTTCCCGACATCGGCAGTCGATATGCCATCATCAAAATACGGAATCGGTGAAGGAAAAGCTGCGACCAACGAAATTCTGGCACTGGTAAAGAAATCCGATTTGACCGCTGAAAACTGTGCCGCCTATGCATGTTCAAAATACAGGACATCCACCACAAAAGCCGGCGACTGGTTTCTTCCGACCAGCGATGAAATAAGGCAGCTGTTCAAGAACCTGAGTCCTGAAAAAATCCACATAGAAAATGCGGAATTCTATTGGTCCTCATCAATTGAAGACAACAACAAGGCTTGGGCAAGGAAAAACAAGACTTCAACCCTGGACACAATCGACAACAAATTCATGGTCAGGGCCGTCCACGCATTCTGATAAAAACGGAGTCCTTCGATTCGTTTCGGGGACTCAAAAAGAGGATAAAATGAAAATCAATTTCAACGAAATGCCTGTAACCGATTTCCCGAAATTCAAGGGCGGGGAAAAATCTCTCGCTGCAAAAATGTTTTCCGACGGAAAGGTAAAAATCATGCGGGGGACTTTGGTTCCAGGTGCATCAATCGGTCTGCACACCCACGACACTTCATGTGAAGCAATCTTCATAATCAGCGGTACCGGTAAAATGATTTACGACGACACCGAAGAAAAGCTTGAAGCCGGCGACTGTCATTACTGCGAAAACAAGCACACGCACAGCCTCATAAACGACTCAAGCGAAAATCTGGTTTTCTTTGCAGTGATTCCTGAACTGGGAAACCAATAAGTCGGAAATCAGCCTGGTTTTAAACCTCTCGGTCCATTAAGCCAATCGAAAAATGATATTGTTTCTATTTATAGTATTGAAAAATTATGCTTTTTAATTTATCATTGACTCGCTTTATGAATCGATTCATTCGGCATTAGGAGTGTAAATTATGAAGGAACTTGCTAATCTTTTGGGCTTTAGGGAATCTGTAAAGGTTCTTGACGCAACGGTTCGCGACGGCGGCTTGGTCAATGATTTTTTCTTTACCGATGAATTCATTAAGGAGCTTTATCAGACAAATCTGAAGGCCGGTGTCGATTATATGGAAATCGGCTATAAGGCATCCAAGGAAATGTTCGACAAGTCCAAATTCGGAAAATGGAAGTTCTGTGACGACGACGACATCGTTAAGGTGCTCGGCGATTTGAACCCAGCATTGAAGCTTGCCGTCATGGCTGATGTCGGACGCTGCGATTATAAAAACGACATTCAGGACAGGTCAAACAGTCCTCTCGACTGCATCCGCGTGGCAACCTACGTAAATACGATTCCTTCTGCAATCGACATGATTGAAGATGCACAGCGCAAGGGATATGAAACCACATGCAACATCATGGCCATATCAACCGCACAGGAATCAGACGTAAAGCAGGCTTTGGACATGCTCTGCAAATCACCTGTTGATGTAATCTATATCGTTGACAGCTTCGGTTCACTCTATCCTGAACAGATTGAAAGAATCGCCGGACTTTACACTGAGTACGGTTCAAAATACAACAAGAAAATCGGTATGCACGCACACAACAATCAGCAGCTCGCATTTGCAAATACAATCGAAGCGGTTGGTGATGGAGTCGATTGGCTTGATGCAACATACGCAGGCATGGGTCGTGGAGCCGGAAACTGTTCTATGGAAAACATCATCAGCTTCCTGAGAAATCCAAAGTACAAAATCTATCCGGTAATCGAGTTCATCCAGAACTACATGAATCCTCTCAAGGAAAAGGGACCGAAATGGGGTTACGACCTTCAGTACCTGATGACGGGTGTTCTGAATCAGCATCCTCGCACGGCAATCGCATTTACAAAGGAAGAACGCACTGATTTCACGAATTTCTATCACGAAATCGTTGCACAGGACTAAAAAATTAAGCCGGTTGATTGATTTCGACCGGTTTTTTTTGATTTTTCCGCTCAAAAACTAAAAAACGAATTGCAAAATCTAAAAATTATTATAAAATGAAGCCAGGAACAGTTGATTAATGCATCCAGTGTTTATCAGCATTCCCTAGATTTTCCTCCCTATTTCCTGGAGCACTGTTTTTAAAGATGATTTCCGGCCTGCATCCAACAGAGCACACCGAAAGTCGCCCGATAAAGTGCATCCAGGTTTTGAGGAAAACAAAAAACGCATCAGAGTTCTTCAAAAAGGGACTCCAAAAAAAAATCAAGGGGTTTATATGAAAAAAACGTTTTTGAAAATCGCCGCCACAATCGCCATTTCAACTGCAATTTCCCTGTTTACGGGATGTCTTACGGTATCCACAGGTTCAATGAGCCGGGTTGCAAGCGAACCGGTTTTGGAAGGAACATGGTCGGGTGCAACAAACAGCTACAGTTACGACATTGAAAAAGTCGGTTCAGAGTACAGGTTCACATGCTACACTCGTTTGCGCGACATGACCAAGGACTACAAAAGCGACATGACAAGTTTTGAACGCGGTGAACGCAAGGTTGAATCATCAACATCGGGATATCTGTACGGATACAACAAAAACAGACCGGGTTGGGTCGCATACTACTACACATTCAACAGTTCAAGCGCAACACTTACATCACTCATCACTGCTCGCGGCGGTTCAGTCTGGAGCACACTGGAAGAAGCAAAAGCCGGTGCCGACAAAAATTATCCGGGAGCCGTAAAAATCAATCTGAAGAGATGATTACGGGCAAAGATTAAAAAGAACTTTCAAAAAACGGTCATTGAGCAAAGTCTAAATGACCGTTTTTTTATTAAAAGCAACTGTCGCATCAATTTTTTGTTGACAGATGGTCAATCAATGTTAAAATTAATCCAGCCTTTATTTTTTCAAGGTAAACCTTAAATCATGCGGAGGAATTTATGAAAAAATCAAGTTCTTATTTACGGCA
>JAFPKH010000101.1:0-2574 GCA_017424825.1 Treponema sp.
CCGATAATTATTGTATGAAAGTACATGGTATTTTTTTGACGGCACTTATGGCCATTGCATCCTTTGCTTCTGCTGAGGAACTGTACAAAACAAATGTCATCGCCTCTTATTATGGTGAGGAGCTGAACGGCAACAAAACTGCCAGCGGCGAAGTCTTCAACATGAACGACTATACTGCGGCCCACAACACATTGCCATTCAACACTCTGGTCAAAGTGACAAGCCTTGTCACCTCAAAATCTGTTGTTGTAAGAATCAACGACAGGGGACCAAGCGCACCTGGACGCGAGATTGATGTATCCAAGGCCGCCGCATCTGATTTGGGCATGATAAAATCAGGGACAGCGAGAGTTTCCATGGAGATAATCCAGTGGGGAACGAACAATGGTCCAACAACCGATGTCAGTGGAGTTGTGGAGACCCCCTACGAAGAGGAATCCAAAATCTACCATCAGGAGGAAAAACACTACGACATTCAGCTGGGCGCGTACTCAGATTTTTCAAACGCAAAGATTCTTGCGGACAAACTCAACAGCCAGGGATTCAAAAATATTGCGTACCAGTCCGAGGATGGAATCACAAGGGTTGTTATCCGTGATGTCGCAGCGTCCGATTTGGATTATATGGTCGATGCGTTGAAACAGCATGGTTTTGATGATTACTTGGTCAGACAGAGAAAACTTGGTTCAGTAACGGAGGCAGGCGTGGAAGTTGCACGTCTTTCTATTGAACAGTAGTTTTTGAAATTGATTTGCTAATTAAAAACTGTCTGGAAATTGCAAGTGGGGCTTTTCCAGATGGATTGACAAAAGTGCGAGAAGGGGATCTGCATTTGGCGGGTCCCTTTTTTTTCGACCAGAAATTTGAGGGGGAATCTATGGTTGTAAATTTTTAAAAAAAAGAGGACAATATGAAAAGAAGAATCCTTTTGGTTGCCGCCCTGCTGATTTCGGTGGCCCCTGTTTTCGCGGACTATGTTTACAAGTCGGAGGCCGTTGCTTCCTACTATGCGGACAAGTTTCATGGACGAAAAACATCAAACGGTGAGACGTTCAACATGTACGCCCTGACCGCAGCCCACAAAACCCTTCCGTTCAACACGAAGGTTGTCGTCACAAATCTTTCAAATGGAAAAAGTGTCACCGTCCGAATCAACGACAGGGGACCATTTATTGCTGGACGTGAAATTGATTTGTCAAAGGCAGCCGCAGAAAAACTTGACATGATAAAATCAGGAACAGCGAAAGTTAAAATCACTGTAATCGATGCGAAAATAAAAAACAGTTCCTCGTCACCATACTTAAAACAGGAAAACAAAAACAAGACATGGGACATTCAGCTTGGCGCGTTCTCGGTGCGTAAAAATGCGGAAGCCTTTGTGAAAAAATTGCAGGCCGCGGGAATCAACAAATATCTTGCGTACCAGACAGCCGGAAACATAACAAGGGTTGTCATAAAAGACATTGCGACAAATGACGTGCAGGGATTTTTAAACCTTCTTGACAAAAAGGGATTTGAATATTTTGTGCGAGAACGGGCGAAGGTAAAGCAAAAATAAAATCAAAATCAATTTAAAATGCTGCGACCCCTCTGATTGAATCAACAAGCAAAGGGGCCGCATTTTTTTATGCTACGGAAATGTTAATGCGCCTTGCACTGGCCTGTGCCTTGCGTGGAATTGTCACCGTAAGCACACCGTTTTTGAAAACCGCACTGATTGTTTCAGAGTCAATGTCCTGTGGCAAAGAGAAGCGGCGTTCAAATGTCGTTGTCCTTCTTTCGTGGATGAGCCACTGCCAGTCTTCCTCGACCTCGTTCTTTTCTTCAGATTTATGCTCCTTTTCATTTTCGGCGGGAGTCTCGTCTTTTGATGCGACCGTAAGAATGTTGTCCTTCAAATCGATTTCAACATCCTTTTCGGAAAGGCCCGGCAAATCCATGTCAAGAACGTAGGCATTTTTTGTTTCCTTGACATCAACCTTTGGAACATAGTTTGTGGATGTCTTGAAGACAGGAAAACCAACGCAGTTGTCATCGAAAAGTGTGTTAAAAAGTGAAAGTTCGTTCATAATGAATACCTCCAAGCGATTTGATTTTTTTAGGATTTGGATTAAATCCTTTTCCTTTCACTAATACATTAAGCAAATTGCGTGCCAACTTTTAAAGGCTACGCCCTTGGACTGCTTCATGCTTAAAAGCATGGGGAATTATTTGTCAGAAAGAGGGAAACCCCTAGCGAATCAGTGGCTTCCCCCTTCCCGGCACATAATATTTCCTCTAAATCAAAAAATTGGACCATATTAAATATTTTGGTCCATAGGATTGGGTAAATTTGACTCACTTTGTTTGTCGGCGGCTTGGATTTTGTTTCCCAAAGTTGCAATAATTTTGTGGGGAGTAAAAAAAAGCAGAGGAAATCAACAATGGAAATGGAATGGGTGGATTCTAAAAAATGCGAAGAGGAAATCTACGAAAAAATTTTGACAACGGAAATCAGCGTGGACGGTGTAAAAAAAATTGTGCAGGCATTGCAGATGAAAAAATACATTGTGTCGGCGACATTTGCGGACAGTC
>JAFPKH010000102.1:0-4616 GCA_017424825.1 Treponema sp.
ATCACCAACCCCGCCGCAGAGCAACGGGGTATGGTGTTCTCATAAGGTATTGCAGTCGGATTTAATACCCCTTGTTTCGCCCCAGAGGGGCGGGGTATTAAACCCTCCGCTCGAATAAAAACTATACGGTGGAGATTTAAAGTCAGACTTGAAATCTCCGCCAAAAAATTTTTAAGATTTTTCTTGAATTCAATTTTTAATCCCTTTATTCTTACTTATGAGCGCTCAAAACTAACAGATAAGAACGAGGTTTTTATGACTAAAGAAGAACTGCACGAATTGATTGAGACGCAGCAGCAGAACATCTGCCAGATTGAAGTGATCCGCGACGGTAAGACTGTTTATGCCGACACATGGAACAATTACAAAAGCGACGACTGCGTTCACGTTATGTCCGTGACAAAAAGCATTATGGCTCTGCTTGTGGGAATTGCCATAGACAAGGGGCAGATAAAAAGCGTGGACGACAAAGTGCTGGACTATTTTCCCGAATACAAGGTGAAGCGCGGTGAAAAAACAATTTACGATGTGACCATAAAACATCTGCTTACGATGCGTGCTCCGTATAAATCTAAGGGCGACCCGTGGAGCAAAGTCTGTTCGAGCGAAAACTGGACTTATGCGTCTCTTGATTTTCTTGGCGGCCGAAATGGACTAACCGATGAGTTTAAATATTCGTCTGTCTGCCTCCACATCCTGACGGGGATTTTGTACAAGGCCACCGGCATGAAAACCGTGGATTATGCCAACAAATATCTTTTTGAACCGCTTGGAATTAAAAAGCACAAAAACTTTTATGCAAAATCAGCAGAGGAGCACAAAGCGTTTACGATAAGTAAGCTTCCGAAAGAAAACGTCTGGTTCGCCGATCCGCAGGAACTTGGAACTCCGGGCTATGGTCTCTGTTTGTGTGCGGGCGACATGGCAAAAATCGGACAGCTGTGTCTGAACAACGGAAACTATGACGGCAATCAGATTGTTTCGTCCGATTGGATTCACGAAATGACACGTCCGCGTGCAATCGAAAACAATCATTTCCGCGGCATGGAATACGGATACCTCTGGTGGGTTATTTCACGGAAGAAAAATATCTACGCTGCAATCGGTAACAGCGGCAACGTGATTTACATAAATCCGCAGAAGCATCTTGTGGTCGCAGTGGCATCGTATTTCAAGCCCACAATTTTTGACCGGGTGGATTTTATCCAAAAATACATCGAACCGTTTGCGGAAAATGCGGAAGGAAATAAAAAATGAAAATCATAGCAATAGCAGCAGTTACAGCGGGCGGTAAAACAAGTGCAACAAAATCAATCATAAAAAAAATCCCAAAGGCAACGTCCCTTCATTTTGATGATTATTCTTTTGAAGGTGAAGTTGAAGATTTTTGCCAATGGGTAAAAGACGGTGCTGATTGTAACGTTTGGAATCTTACTCCCTTAAAAAACGATATTGAAAAAATCATTGCAAGCGGAAAATACGAATATTTGTTTTTGGATTACCCGTTTGCATATAAACATGAATTACTCAAAGATTATATAGACTGCGCAATTTTTATAGACACGCCGTTAGACATTGCTCTGGGCCGGAGAATTCTTAGGGATATGAAAAATTCCTCCGCAGATGAAATCCGTTGTGAGATTGACTTTTATTTGAACCATGCAAGAATCGCGTATATTCAAATGCTGAAAGACACATTGCCAGCATCAGATTATGTTATTGACGGTTCTAAAAAACTTGAAGATATTGTTGATGAAATCATTAATATTTCTATAAGATAGATTTAAAGTCGGTATTTCAATATCCATCAACGAATAAATTATCTTCCGCCTTCCCGTTCGATTTTTTCATAATATTTTTCAAACGGATATTCACTGCTGAAAAAATGCAAGCTGGAGTCGGAAAGATTGAGCCTCAAATCTTTTATTGGGACAGGCTCAGGATTTTTTTTGGATGAAATCATAGAGTCCTCAAACACCTGCCACAAAATTGGTTTTGACAAAGTGCCGTCAGGATTTTTTTTCTGTTCCAACATCAGGTATGAACTTTGAGATGTAGCATAAAATTCTTCGGCGATGGAATTTTCATCATAACGCAAAGATTTTGATTTGAAATTTTTTACGCTTCCGTCAAAGCCAATCAACAGCTCCTCAACAGAAACGTTTTGCTGGGTGTTAAGATATAATTTTCCCGTAAAAAGAATGCCGTCGTCGGTAAACTTGATTGTTTTCGGTTCAAATGCATTGTTGCAAAAATCGATTGCATTCGGGAACTCGCCTCCAAAATGAACGTTTCCATTTGTGTCGATATTCGTCCACCTTATGACAAATGAACCTAGCGCACAGTTCGCCGGGAAAATAATCTTGCCGCTTGAAATTTCATATTCCCCGGATTCCCTGTTGAAATACAGATGGATTCCGTTACCGAAAATATCTATGGACGGTTGAACACGGGTTTTTCCATACAGGAAATATTTTTCATCATCAGTGCCATAGGGGTTTCCGTAAAAAGTTTTTTCAGGAGTTATCGTTGCATCCACTTTAAAATAATGCTCGCTTGCCTTGGGAAATTTTGATAACAGTGTTATCGTAAATCCTCCGTTGCGGTAAGAATAATTAAGAACCTTGTCGTCCGGTAACAGCAGACCTTCGCCTTCTCCAAATTCGCTCTTCCATTCATACCTTCTGTCAGATTCAAGTTCCGCAATGCCGCCTCCATAAGACAGGTACTTTATTTTTTCAAAAGGATATTCATGATTGTTGCGGGTTAAAATTACATCGCCGAACCAGAAATTGTTTTTGCTTTTTGACTGCAAGTTTATTTTTTTTGCAGAAAAATTATCGGTGCCGTTTGAAAATGTAAATGGTTCCGTGAACGATGCGTCAAAGGAATAGTCGGAATAAATTATTTCATGGTTATTTGCCGTAACATGCAGATTTAATTTCGGAATTGAAATTTCACCGTTGGCGCAAATTTTATTGTTTTCGTCAAACATGATTGAGTTAAGGTTTAAGGAAATTCCAAAAGCATCGTCGCTTGAAAGCCTGAGTTTTTTTGCAAATGAATGTTTGGAAGTCAACAGTTTTCCCTTCATGTCCACGGTTATCTGATAAGTAAGAAGGCTTTGTATTCCAAAGACATACGGAACGTCAACGGTCGCCTTGTTGCATTTGAGTATGTACGAGTCTCCGCTTTTTTCAAGATAGGCTTTGTCGAGATACAGCTCAAGTCCATCGTTGCAATAAGTGGAACTGTCGTAATCGCATTTACCGCTTTTAAAACTTCCGTCGCGGTTCAGGGTAAATTTTGGAAAATACAAATCTGCATAATTTTTTTCATCGCCAAAGGTAAACGTTGCTGCACAGGAAATGGATTTTCCCTTCCTCTTGGGTTCAATGACCGTTATCGTATAATCGTCAAATTCAAGTTCCGTCTCTACGTCAAATTCTGCGGCATCAAAATTGAAGTCTGCAAAAGGAATTGCAAATGCGTGTGCTGCGGATAAAAGCATTAAAAAACAAAACAATGAAAATCTATTTCTAAAAAACTTCATATATAAGATTTTATTTTATATTTTATCTTTCGTCTACACACCATAACAAGACTTTTTCCCGGCATTTTGATATAATCAAAACAAACATAACAGGCATTGAGGAGAGTAAAATGAAAAGAATATGTCTTGCAATTTTTTTTATGTTGATTTGTCCGCTGGCATTTTGTTATACATTCGATGAGCTGAAAAAATATCCCTATGAACAGACAAGTTTTTACGGAGGAAGTTTTTCTTACGGGCTTCTTGATAAAGTCCGTGTTCTTGAAGGAAACGCAAAACAATTTCTTTCGGATTTTGACAATTATTATGAATATAAAAATCATGTTCTGACCGAAGATGAAAAATCTTTTTTCACCGAATATTTTTCTTATCTTCCAGAAAAACTCCAAAGCTGTTTTTTAGAAAATGTCTATGCCATCTATTTTGTTGAAGGAATGTGTTATGGCGGACTTACGAATTTTATTTTTGACAATCAGAAAATGTACTGCACTGTTTTTTTCAATATCGACACCTTCAACTATAATTTGGATGAATGGCTTGAGATTCGGGACAACAGCATTTTTACCAAAACCGATGACAAAAATAAAATCAAAGTAGAATGTAGCAAAGAATGGAAAGCATTCCTTCACGTGCTGACCCATGAATCTGTCCATGTTTATGATTACATCAATAATGTTACGCCTTACGCAGATTCTTTTGATGGAAGTCCAAAATCTGATTCTGTTTATTATAAATACTGGCGGGACATGTCGCATCCTGTAAAAGAATATGATAACAAACTGCTTTCCAAATTCAGCTATTATCATTTTGGAAAACAGATTTCCTTTTCCAAGGCAAATGATTTGATAAACTATATTTCCAAAACGCCATTCAGCACTATTTACGGAGCAAAAAATTGGCAGGACGATTTTGCCGAAACTGTGACTTTTTATTATTTTCAAAAAGCATTTGACCTTGATTATAAAATCACCTGCATGGAAAAAGGAAAAGCGAAATCCACATATAGTCTGAAACAAAATGAAAATGTTCATATATGGGATTCGCTTTGTAAAGAATTGACAGG